>NZ_JAUSUX010000009.1 GCF_030813795.1 Desulfofundulus luciae
TTCGTCTCATCAGGGGGATCAATGCTGGTTATTTTTGTTCTCCAGTGGGTCAATTTTATTTGCACAAAGTGGGTCAATTCTATTGACAATCAACAAGTGTGAGGCGCAGGCTTGGCTTCCCCGCCATATTCTTTCTCCCATAACTCACGCTGACTTTTGAGTAATTCTTCGCTCACTCTCTGAGCCTCGTTTGCTATTTTCATGTAGTCATTTCCATAATTCTTATCAACTGAGAAAAGTAAGTCACGATAATAATAAGATATCAAAGCTGCAAACCAAAACCAGAGTGCGAGTAATCTGTGCATGTAATCTGCTACGATCAATAGGCTAGGAATGCCGATTGCTCCCAAAACAAATTTGTTGCCTTCGCCAAGAAAACGATTAGGGATATACTCTCGGTTTGGATGCGTAGCCCCACTGAAAAAAGCATATAAATATTTCATAGCTTTTTCAGATTCGCCCATCGGATGGGAATCCAAATATTTCCTTATTTCCTTGTTGCTAATTTGTTTTCCTTTGTCCCATTCAATCGCCTTATTTGGTAAAAGTATAAAATATTGTATTAATGAATTGCATTCGAAAGCACGGCGAAGTAATGGGAAAGCTATGGATACATAACCCTCCAAAATTAATCGCCGAGAAATGTAAAGGAAATCAAAAACATCTGCTAAAAGATCACGAATAGATCGGTCAGCAACATCTTTTGGAGGATAACTTCCCAAGATGACGGTTGCTCGGCATATCAACTCCTCATATTCTATAAGGACTCGGGTCTCAGCTTGGAATATTTTACTCAGCTCGGAGAAACGAGTTTCAGCATATTCTTTTAGTCGATGATATTCTTCGGCACCTATCTTAGAATAATCCATCTGCTTTTCTTCACCCCTCTTTCTGCCAAGCAAGATGTCGCTTAACGTATCATCAGTTACAAGAACTTCCCCTGAGCTCTCCGGTTGGCGGGCTTTTTGCTTCCCTCTCTATCTCACGAAATAACATCTACCTGCGGAAAAAGTGGGTTCGGTTATAGTTGTCGATCGGCTCATCCATTCCCACGACTACAACGGAGTGGTCAGCCGCGAGGCCCACTGCTGCAACACGGGGGTGTGCCTGAAGGCAAGGACGGCCGGGAGGACTGCAAGTCCTACGCACACGCCGAGCAGAAACCCCGTACTTGTCGCTCCTGGACGTCAAGCTCAAGCTATACCTTGCGCCATACCTTACGAAATTTCAACTTCGTCCTTTAGCCCCAGTTCCCGAAGAGCAATTTTGGTTTCTTCTATCTTTTGCACGGAGATACCTTCCTCTTGGGTAACCTGGATATTGATAGAAATTTTCAACCCTTTGCCAACGGCAAATTTTGAGAGAACCTTAGTATAGAAATTCATCCACTTTTGCGGGGGAACATCGCCGCTCCAGGAAAGTCTTGTCGGACCAGGTGACGGCGGTGGTGGAGGGGGTGGTGGCATCACTCCCCGCCTAGTGATGTTGACCCTGGCCTGGCCACTAACGGTGCCGACAGTAGCAATAATAACAAACGTACCTTCGTCCTGGCCCGCCTGGAAAACCCCATCCTGATCAATTGTTCCGCCGGTTGCTCTCCAAACAATATCCGTGACGGCAATCTCGCGGTCATGTTGATCCAGTCCCCTGGCCATAAACGTATGCTTCTTGCCTGGTTCAATCAATACGTCCTGGGGAGAAATTACCAAATTAGTCAGCTTTGGCGGCTCAATGTGCTTCCTCGCCTCTTCAGCGGTAATGATGAACATGTCTTCGGAGAACTCGACATCGCTGGCAGCAATACTAACGCCGAAGTAAAAGGGCTCATAGCTTCCGTCTGCAGACTTACCTACGTAAGCAATAAGCTCACTGGACACGCCCCGGGCAATTGTTTCCTTGATGCTCTCTACGTTTAGCAAGCGGGGAAACTGTGGGGAGGCAAAAAAGGCATCCCGCACTGCTTTGGTGCTCCATTCCTTAAAAGCCGGCGGCCAGTTCCGCACCAGGAAATTCGGGCTTACACCCTCTTCTACGTCCCCGTCCTGGCGCAGGCGGTTGAGAATAAGCGCCACCATTGTGTCGGCCGCACTGGAGTGAACCAGCCCCAGGTCCACCACGCGGATGGTGTTATCCTTGCCGAGAAGGGCAACGTTTTTATATGAGCGCCACACGCACTCCTTGAGGTCGCGCTGGGCTTTTTTCAGGTTTTCTGCCAACTGGCGCTTCTGCGATTCGTCCAGGCGCAGTTCGTCCTGTTCACTGCGAATGTCCTCCCAGGCCAGGGCCTTGCGGGCCTCTTCTTTGAGCGAAGCATCAGTATCAGCCACCGCCCAGATCAGCGCACTCTTAAAGGTTCGGGCGGAAGTTCCATACTCCCTGGTCATAGACTCGATCAATTCAAGCGTCTTTTTGTCTTGCATAGAATGCTCTGGTGATAATACAACCAATGTGAGCGCAGGGCGATCCGGGATCTGATTGCTTTTTTCCGGGAAAAAAATTGGTTTTATACCATTACCCTCGGTAAAAACTTTTTGAATCTCGCTACGCACCCGTTCATCTATCTTATCCGCTTGAATGCTGGCCCGGCGGTCTGCCAGGAGCTTGTTCAAGTTGGGAGTAAGGCTAAAGCGGTAGCGGTTTCGCTCAACTGAGAGGAAGAAACAGGAGGACTCAAGCGCCTCCAGGGCCATCTCAACGTTCCCAATATCGAGTTCGGGTTCAGCCACGGCCAGGCGGATCTCCGGCACAGTCGCTTCACCCCGGAGCTGTCCCCCATTGGACTCAAAGAAGATCACCGTGGCCACCTTCCGGTGCAAATGGGCCTTTCTGATTGTATCCACGGCCTCATTGTCCAGCCGGACGGCAAAAGAATCCTTTTTGCCGCAGATATCGGCGGTAACGGCTCCTTCCAGGCGTGGCTCGCCAAGTTGCTCAAATACTGCTGCCCGGAAAAGCGGGTCATCCAGCGGAGCGGTCCCCAGGCTGATGAGGGGATCGCGGTGCGCACCTTTGAAGCCTTCCTGATATGCCCTGGCCACCCAGAGGGCCAAAAGCCTTAAGATCCCACGCGTTTGTTGGAAGCGCGGAAGAGCCTGCCATTTGCGCTCAAAAACAGAGAGCACCATCGGGTGGAAGGGATAGGTAGCGGCGAAAACTTCCCGGGCATGATCGACGGGGAACCAGCCAGGAATCTGCTGACGGTGATCAACTACCCAATCAGCATATTCGTTACAAACCTGTATTGCATCCCGGGTAAGCATCACTCTCCCGTCCGCGGATACGGCTCTTGGATCCCATTCAAACAACCGGCGGCGAATGATCTCGGATGTTTCAGCCTCGGCGGATATAATAACTGCTTTACCGAGGCGATCCAAAAGCTTTTTTAGCCGGTCGTAATCCGATTGGTCTTCCGCAGTCATCTCCAGTTCGGAGGCCGGTATAGAAACCACCAGGACCATATTATCCTCGCCGCGAGCCGTCTCAGACAAGTTATGGAGAAAATCGTAAAGCTGCGCCGAAAGGCCGCTTTTCCGGTTACGGCTGACATAATTCATCAGTTCGTCAAAAAGAATCAGGCAGGGCTTGCCCTTTGGAAGGAGTCGGCGGATCACGTCTCCTGCCGGGGCAATCATCTTATTTTCGTGTTCCGCCACCAGAGCCAAGCCCTGTTCGCCAGCAAGCTGGAAGGCAATCTCACCCCACGGAGTCTTCCGGATTGGCGTACCGTCGTTACCGCCGCGACCGATAAGGGAATCGAATTCTGTACCGACAAAGATTGCTGTAGCTGTCTGGGGAACACTGCGCACCCCGGCTTTAGCCAGCAGTTTATCTACCCCAACCCATTTATTAGAGGATGGGCCGTTTTTGGCCAGGTGATATAGCAAAGTCAATGCATGGGTTTTGCCGCCACCGAACTGGGTGGCCATGTTGAATACGGCCGAAGTCTCGGTCTTTATGCCGGACAGACGCCGGATTACCTCGGCAGCCAAAGCCGTGAGATTTTGGGTCAGGTACGTGCGTTCAAAGAATCGTTCTGGGTTCTGGTAATCCGCCGGGGCACGCCCGTCCCGGACCTGATCGAGGTGAACAGCGAATTCTGCCGCATCCAGCGGCTTGCCCTCGCGTAGATCCTCCCGAGGTGTGACCACTTTGTACCAGGGTTTAAGCGCCATGACTATCACCTTTTCTAATTAAATGTGATTTTCACACTGAAACTCTGAGGCTAACTCTACATCACATGCTGTTTTTTTCAAAATCCCAACCCTTTTTTCCTGGCCAATACACCATCAACCCATCTTTTTTCGTCACTATGGGCAGGGTAAAGAGCTGAAAGGGCCTGGGCCAGACGCCAGAAACGCTGGTCACGTCCGATGCCGTCTTCCACCAGGAATCGCTTAAGAGCTTCGCCACGGCCAGCCGCAAAAAGGAGCATGCTTTGGTGAAGCCGGTCCAAGACGGTCCCTCCTGCCTTCGGGGTGGATTTATCACCCTGGCTACTTTCTTCTTCGGCTTCACTGATTGTGTCAAACAGGCTGAGTTGTTTATATTGCTTTTTGTTTTTTTTAATAGCTTGTTTCTCATTTTTGTTGCCGAAAAGAAAACGAGCCCGTTCGGAGACTGGCAACAAGCGCGCTTTGTCGCCCTTTATTTCAACCACTGAGGTCAGTTTCTCCAGGTGGGCACCCAAGCCCTGAGCTATCTTCCGGGCAGCATCGTATTCCAGGACGTACCCGCCGGAAAACTGCTTCGAACCGCTGGCATTCTCTTCATCGACACTTTCCTCGTCATCATCAGCGGAGGATTCTACGTTGCTGTTACCGTTGGTTCCTGTGGAGAGAGTCCATAGCCACATGGCGGTTAGGCGGCTGTCCTCCTCAAAGCCAGAGGCGTCCGCACCTTCGAAGATCATGTTTAAAGCCTCTCTGGCAACAGCAGCCCAAACCTGTTCCAGGTATTCCCTTAGAGTAACTATCTCGCCGCTGGCTTTCTCCACCCGGCTGTAGCGGGAGAAGATCTCCAGGGCCGGTCCCAAGCAGGCGAAGATGGCATCTGCCCCCACCACTCCTTCTTTTGCCAGGCGTGGCATCCAGTCACGGATGCGCTGGGGAAGTTCTTGCAGCACGTCCCGCCAGTCACCGACTTTCTCTGTCTGGATTGTCCCATCATGGTTCTCACGTGGCCGGCAGACAAGGTGGATGGAAGACGCCAGAGCGGCTGAGTTCTGGGCTCGCATTCTGACAGACCTCTCAGTATCAATTGGCCAAGAAGCAGTAATTGTCCAACCTGCATCCATCATTGCCTGGAGCATAGCTTCCCAACCGGAGGTGGACTTATGGGCGAAGACAGTAACGCCAATACCGGCAGGGTTAAGGATGCGCCGGCCCTCGGCCATTGCCTGGGTCATTTTCTGCTCAAACCACTTCCCATCCTTGTGTGGGTACCGGTCTTGATCCCAACCCGCCATTTCACAAATTTCTTCTTCTTTAGGTGTTAGTGGATTACGGAATAGGTCTGGATAACAATCCCCTATCATGCGTTTGAGCCAAACATAAAAGAAGTCGGACAGGTCAGCATAGGGCACAGCGTTATAGTATGGCGGGTCCGTAATAAACGCGTCCGCCGCATCGTCGGGGAGAAGGTTGGTAATGGCAGAAAAACGCTGGGAATGAGCGTTAGTCCCAACGTCAGCCGAGTCGGATTCTAGTACTTGTTCACGCTCACATACTTCAGCCACCCACTCTATTGCCCCTTCAAAACTTCCCGATGCTGCCCCATACGGGTTAATCTCACAAAAATCCCATAACATGGGCAGGGCCTGACGTCCGAATGTACCTACACAGAATTCTCCGTTGGCCTGCCACCAAGCTAATGAGTTGCATTGTGCTATTACTCTATCAATAGCGAGGGCCAAACAGGTACGTATTTGAATCATTGGCGTATCGTTATTTCTCATCGTTCTCTTCCTATGCAACGTATCCATAGCACAGACAAGTATAATAACAGCCAGGGCCTGCCGGGGGGTAAAAAGACTCCCCCACGTCTCATGTCCGTAGATCGGTGCGTTGAAAACCCCGCTCATAACGGGTAATGTTTCATCCGGCACCAAACTCAGCGGCCCCCTGTGTTCCCGCTTGCGCCGCTCTAGTTCCGCCGCCGCTTTCCTTACTGCTTCTAAGTCCCTTTCTGTGGGCAGGCGGTAAAACCGTCCCTGCTGGCCGGGCCTAGTGGTGACTACGCAAAAAAGCCGCGCGTCCGTCGCCCCGCCCCGGCGCTCTTTCAACTGCCGCCGCACCGAAGCCACCGGCGTGGTGTAGCCGCAAACGGGACAGGTGGCGGAGCCCCGGCGTACCGTGCCCTCTCCTACGTCCCGGGCCTTGACATTCTCAATAATCTCGATATCTACCCACTTTGTTTTCCGGTTTGGGATCAACCGCAGGGCTACCGAGCGATTCCCCTTTTTGGCCAGCCACAGGGAGCGGATCAGCGGTATCTCCGCTCCGCACCCAGGCCCTTCGCAAGTAATTGTCCGCGCCCAGAGGTAGGCAATCGGCGTCGCCCCATCCGGGTCTTTGGGATAAAACTCAGCTAACTCTTTCTCCGCCTCTTTCTTAATCCAATCGCCCCATTTGCGTACCTCTTCGGCCAGGCGCTGACCGTATTTTGGAATGTACTCCAGCACTACCTTATTAAGCAGTACAGCCACCGGGTTCAAATCGCTGGCGAAGGCATCCGCCCCCACCCGCAATGCCTCCAAAGGAATCGATCCGCCCCCGGCAAAGGGGTCCACCACCAGCGGTCGCGTGCCGGGCACTCCTCCCAACGCCTCATGCGCAGCCCGGGTTAAGGCTCGGCTGGTCTCCAGGTATTCAGTTTTCGTAGAGTTGTCCCAATTGGCAAAATCGGCGATAAAATCCAGGAGCGCTTTGCGCAGTTCCTTATTATCACCCAGCTTGGCAGGATTTTTCTGAAAACCTATAAACCGCTTGTAACTTTCCTCCCCCAGCAATCCCAAATGCTCATCTGCCCACTTCTTCATCAGGGTACGGGCCGTCTCGCGAAATGAATCCGGGCACAGCGGGTCAGCCGGGTCGGGCCACAGGGCCGCGCAGATAACTGCCCGGCAGGCTGCCAGCGGTCGCCGCGCCCACCAGATATGCAGAGTGGAGATATGCCCGTGCCGGATGCTTTTTTCTCGCCGGGCATGGGCAGAAATACGTTTAATAGGAAGATCTACTTCGATTAAGCGTTTAGGATATTCTCTCACCTCCGGGATACCTCCTTTAAACCTGCAATCAAAGTTACTATATCTACCTCACTTAAGCTTCTTGCATAAATGCGAGCAGCCTCGCTTACTAGGGCAGCCTCATCCATATTTAAATAATTACTTAATCGCTGAAACCACTCATGATGGTCGACACCCTCAAGATGGCTTACTTTAAAGTCATCAAGGTTAACACCATACATTGAAAGCATATATTTTTTCACTGCTATGTTAGAAAATAACTCTTTCTCAGGCGGCAAAGAACCAGGTAGTTTAAAAATGTTTTCACTTGGCTGGCCACCCTTATCAGCATCTCTCACTGCGGCTACCGGAAGTCCGGTGGATTTAAGTGTTCGGATTGTCCTTACAATTGTGTCCGCATCCCCAACTGGATAAATTCCAACGGAACGCAGAAAATCGGGATCGATTCGTCGGATTATCTCGCTTAATATAGTCTTAGCACAATTATCTTCAACAAGAATATGCAAAGCTTTTACATGACCTTCAGTCATAAGACTTTTTGCTTGAAGAGCAGTCAGTCCAGCAATAGGGTAAACACCGTCATCTACCTTTTTTAAATAAATCCTTGATTGGGACGGCAAAGCTTCCAAAATAAATTCGCTGTGAGTTGTAATCATAATCTGATGTTTCCTCTCACATGCAACATCTACCAGGTACTTACCCAATTCATGTTGTGCACTAGGGTGGAGCGAGGTCTCAGGCTCTTCGATTAGGACCAAACTTTTCTCGGGAAGAATTTCTAATGTATTGATTAGATATTGGGTTCGACCCTCTCCATAGCCCATATGCGCTTCGGAATAGGTAGCTCCGGATCGCTGAACAGTTACAACATTTCCTTCACGTTCCGAATAAATAACTATATTCGTCGAAATGCTCTCATAAGAATGACCTAAAATCCTGCAAGTCCACAATTTAATTCTATCTGTTACACTGGAACTATCCCTAACGACTAATTTGCTGGCATGACGAAAGAAAAAATCGCGTTGCTCAATTTTGGGTATGTATAAACCTACGCCAGCAAAAAAGACATTTCTTTGTGGCCTTCGAGAATAACCTTGCCAACGTCTTGTTATATCATTCCTTGAAAGAGTCACTGTCTTTAAATTACGATCATGCTGCCAATATTTATATTCTACCGAAGCATCTCTAGTAAATGGCATTGGATCAAGTGTACCAACTACGAAAAAATCTCTTAAATAGTATGGGCGCTCTTGTCTTGTTAAAGGCCTATAAGCAGCAGCAGCTAATTGCAACAACGTAGATTTTCCAGTTCCATTCAAACCGCAAAATGCTGTAATTGGACTATTGATCTCGATCAATGTATTAGTATGACAACGAAAACCTTTAACATGCAATCTAATTAATACATCGCCAAAATTTGAAAATCTATTGCGAAAATCAAACATTTTCTGGAGCCTATTACGTTGATCACTCATCATATTCCCCCAAAATCACCTTTGTCACTTAAATTTTTGAAGGCCAAATGGTAATATCTTTTAAACTAATAGCTAACTTTAATCATGGTCATTATTTAACTTTTTCCACAATCTTTTCTGCTCCTAGACAATAGTGTTCAATCCTCATTACAGACTCCCAACCCAGGCGGGCCGGATCCTGGATGGGGTAAATTGTGGGTAACGAGGTGCAGTTAAATACCACGTAGAGCCAGTAATCCTTTTTAAGCCGTTCTGCCGTCTTATACTCATTGGCAGTGAGGGCAATCTCGCCAATGGTGGCCCGGCCCTTGACCTCGATAAAGCGGACTTCAACGGCAGTTTGCGGGTCCTCCGGGTGGGGCTTACGCGAGATCAGATCAAATCCCCGGTTTTCCTTCTCAACACTTTCCACCTGCCAGCCACGGGCCTTTTCATAGGCTATCACGGCCTGTACTGCAATTTGCTCGATCTCGTCGTCCCGGACCATCTGGACAATACCAGGGGCAGTTCGTTCCGGGTGCGGCAGGACCCAGGCCCTACTGTGGTGTTGGATACCGGCAATGGTGCATTGGCGTTCCTGTTGCAATTCCTCCCGCCGCCGTTCCAGGCGGGCATTCAATTCATCCAGGCGGTCCTCCGTAATCTTGATATTGGCGGCCAGAAGCGGATTTTGCTCCCCGGTCTGCTGGCTTTCCAAAAGTTCTGCCATCCGCAAATTCTGGCGGTGAATCAGCTCGTTCAAACTGATCTCCAGGTGGCGGGAAATCGTTTCGATCTCTTTTTCCCGGCGGGCTATGATTTCCGCCAAAAATGACTGCAGGGCCTGTTCGATGAGCGCCTGCTCCACCTGGTCGCGGCCCGGCAACCCGGCATCATCAGGTACTGCAGTACCGGCCGGCGCCGGGATAAGGTCCAAAAAGATGGTGGGCTGACGAACGGTCATCGTACCGTTCATGAAAGTCTGCACCACAAAGAGACGGCGGTGCAAGGTATGGCCGCGACCGTCCCGGATGGCGGCCGAATACACGTCTAACCGGGATGGTTCCTTACAATGCAAATCGAAGAAAACTGCGCCGCGCCTCAGGTCGTCCTGAACCCGCTCCAAGACGTATTCCCGCACACACTCAAACAACGGATGGCCAGGCGTCACCCACTCCAGGGTTGGATCGCCTTTTAAAAGGTTCTTGTCAAAGACAATATTTTTATATTCACGACCTAGCTTGCCAAAGCGTGATTCTAGCCTCTCACCTAAAGGCCATAGGGTGCGAGGGATCCGCCCCACACGGTAGACGTGTTGCCCCTTTTTTACCTCTTTTGGGTGAATTCCAGCCAGGGGGCCGGCCTGGACAAAGAAATCCTCAATCACTTCGGGGACCAGCCGGCGTTCCTTTGCCTCGGCCGATTTGCCGATGATAGAGGATAGATTCAACTCCCGTTTGGCCAGACCTTCCAGGGTGGAATGCGTGATCCTGCGAAAGCGCTCAGTATCCACCTGCTCGACAATGCGGCTTTTGATTACATCTTCAGTGAGGTTGCGGGCGTACATATCCCGCAACATGCGTTCTAACTGGTTAGCGGGGAAGACATCACCTAGAACATTGAATACCTTGCCGGTGCGCTTGGGATCCAGATCATCTTCAATTTTCTTAATGCGCTCGAATAATTTTTGCAAGACGCGGCCTTCACGGGTGTTGGTGGCCACAAAGTTAAAGATCAGACAGTCCTTTTCCTGACCGTAGCGGTGGATGCGGCCCATGCGTTGTTCTAACCGGACGGGATTCCAGGGGATGTCGTAGTTGATCATGAACCAGCAGAACTGGAGGTTAATACCTTCACCGGCCGCCTCGGTAGCCACCATGACCTGGCATTCCTCCCGGAACTCCCGCTCGGCATAGATACGTGTGCCAGGGGTATCCCGATCCCCGATTTTCATGCCGCCGTGAATCTGCGTTACTTTAAGATTCCACTCTTTCAACTTTTTCACCAGGTAGTCAAGGGTATCCTTATGTTCGGTAAAGATGAGGAGCTTCATTTTGGGATCTTTAAAAATACCCTGGTTCGTAAGCACCTCTTTCAATTTAACCAGCTTCGACTCCACTTCTCGCTTTTCCAGGTGGAGAGCCTGCTTGATTAGCCTGTCTAGCTGAATAATTTCATCTTTAAGGGCGACCGGGTCAACCGAGGCGACTACACCCTCCAACTGGGCGATGATTTCCTGTTGCTCTTCTTCAGGAAGGTCGTCGAAATCCTCGGGTAGCTTTTTTTGCATTTGCTCCCTGCGGTATTTTTCCGGGTCCGCCAGGATCTTTTCACGCTTTTCTTTCATCCGCTCCAGGCTGCGCCGCACTGCGTAAATGCTGGAGGCAAAACGCCTCTGCAGCATGGCCATCGTAAATCCGAGGGCGCGTCCCCGGGCAGAGTCATCAGCGGCAGCCTTAATAGATTGTTCCTCAACGTAGCGGGTCAGAGCATCGTAGAAATCATATTCATCAAAATCAATTTGAAATTCCACGGTTTCTACCTGGCGCCTGGTAAAGAGGGTCTTCACCTCACCCGTATTGGGATCCGGAAAAGTCACCAGAGCCTCCTTCACCCGGCGCAGATAAAAAGGTGCCTCCTGCCGCCGCATAGCCTCTTCCAGGCTTTTCACATCACCATAGATATCTTTGTCCAATAATTCGAGAAAGAGACAGAAATTCTCGGGGTCGCCCTTGTGCGGCGTGGCCGTCATTAAAAGGTAATGGTCTGTCATATCGGAAAGCGCCTCGCCTAATTGATAGGCCAATGTCTTTTTGTCCGCACTGTAGGCACTCATTTTATGGGCCTCATCCACAATGATGAGGTCCCAATGGCTACGAAGCAAGCTTTCTTTGGCATCCTCAATACGGGATACCCATGATATTGAAGTAATTACCTGGTTTTTTTCCTGCCAGGGATTTAATCCGTAATTTGCCCGGAGCACATCACTTCGGACAACCTCGAAGTGCTCGCGGAATTTGTCTTTCAATTCCCGCTGCCACTGAAAAGACAGATTGGCCGGCGTAATGATGAGGGTACGCTTGATTAACCCCCGAATCTTTAATTCTTTAATTAACAGACCAGCCATGATTGTCTTGCCGGCGCCCGGGTCATCTGCTAATAAGAAGCGGATGCGGGGAAGTTTCAGGAAGTAGTCGTAAACGGCCTCTAACTGGTGGGGCAACGGGTCAACCCGGGCAATGGATAGAGTAAAGAAGGGGTCGTACTCATAGGCCAGCCCCAACCGCATGTCCTCTATTCCGAGGCGGAATTTGCCAGCGTCGCCATCAAACGGCTCTTTCTCCGGTGTGGCCTCCAGGGTAGACAGTTGTTCAGGCGAAAGAATGGGTTCGTGAACCTGGCCGGTATTTAATCCCTTACCGATAAGCTTGATGGATTCACCCATCGGGATCGCAACAATTACTTGAACCGGCTCCGGAAAAATAGGCCCGCGCACTATTACGTTTGGTTTGAGTTGATCCTTAATCACTTGGAACACCTCTCGTCCCATGCGATAGAGACTAAATGTAGTCTCAGTTCTTTTATACTTGACAGATGTCAAAAAAGATTAATCAATAGTTACCTCAATAAAAGGCCTTTCATTTGAATTCATTCCAAATTTAACAACAATTACCCCATCATTTCTAGTAGTCACACATTTTCTTTCTTCTTTCCCACCACTCCGTTTGTACACAGTCCATCCTTTTGTATGCTTTGCATATCTATCAGTTGCACTAGTGTCGCAAAATCGCCCGTCCGAAATAATAGTCAATCTAGGGTTAATGTATTCAAATAAAGCAGATGAAAAGCCCGAATCCCTCCCATGATGAGGCGCCACCAAAATATCTGTATCTTTTATGGCCGTAAGAAATTCTTCTTGCTCAAGGAGCTCATTCCATGAAGGTGGTTCGTTATCCCCAGGAATTATTATTTTAGATTTAGCATATGATACAATTGTGACAACACTATGATTGTTTAGATTAGAAGTTGCGCAAGACGAAGGAATAAATCTAACAAACCTAACACCGCCATTGTTATCATCTAAAAATGGGTTTTCACTTGGTGATACAGGATGAACATATTCACTATTTACTTCCAGGTATTTATCAATTATGGTTGTGTCTTCTTTACGGTTCCCCGCTCTAATCTCGTCTTCATTTAAATGTTTAGGCCTAACTAATACTTTAGGTTTTAATTCACCAAAATTCAGAATGTCGTCAAGGTGATCACGATGCGGATGAGTAATAATAACACCATCTAATTGTTTAACATTCCATTTATTTTTTAGATGGAGAAGCGGACTAAATTCCAAATTATCATCACTATAAGAACCGGTACCTAAATCCACCACAATATGTTTTCCATTAGGTGTTTTTATATAGGCAGCACTTCCATGTTGGACATCCCAAAAAACTAAAGTTAACATTTTTTACCCTCCTTGTATGGTAGCAATTGAGACCTAATCGCTATCAAATGCTCGCTAATAATTTAATAATCTCATCTAAACCTGGAAGACGCCCGGCGCTTCCTGGTCAGGTGCTGCGCTAACAATTTAATAATCATCTCTAAACCGGAAAGGTGATGGTTAACCAAAGGCCTTCAGGATTACTATTTGTTTTAGAAAATTTCTCTTAACTTTTTCACCTCATTTTCTTTAGCCTTCGTTAAGGTTCCTTTTTACAGTCAACACCAAAAAACCCATGATTGCCTGTTTAACACGATATCTCCCAAACCTTAAATACCGCAAATAAGAAAGGATAGACCCCCCTAACGAAATAAAAAAGATAAATAATACGATAGTGCAATTAATTGACTGATCTGCACCAGATATTCTAAAAAATGCACCTGGAACTATGCCTCTAATTATTATTGATAAGGAAAATAAAAGCAAAGATATTCCCATTCCTCGATAAAATCCTTCTCTGTATTGATAAACTTCCCGATCAAGGGAAACACCATTTTGCATCACAGTTTCATCACATATTGCATAGACCCATTCAGGTTTTAACTCACTTACTTCCACATCGAAAGTCTCAGAAATTTTTAACCGTACAGCTTCAAGTATAGTGTTAGGAATACCATCTGAATGATTACCTGAAAGCATTAATTCCTCAACATTGGGAAAAAGCTTAGATAATAGGTTACCTAATGCTTGGGCAAAATGGCCTAAATAATAAGCAATTAAAATAATTAAAATTAAAGCTGCGGCATTGTTAAGATTCATTAGAACAAGGGGGACTCTCGGGTAGCAAATTGTCCAGAAGAGGATAACAATTGCAGTAAAAATATAAAACCAGGTAGTAAATAACCAAAAATGTCATAAAGAGTTATTTTTACTTCTTTAAGCATTTCTCAATCCCGGTAATTGGGTGTCACCTCCTGCTTTATGCCCGGCACACCTTGCACGGCACATATCCCGCCTCCACAGATTCCTCCCTCGTCTTGAACTCCACTCTGTTCCCCGGCGCTATCTACTGCGCCTACTCGCAGTCCGGCCGGTGGAACTTCTTCGACCGGACGTTGCCGATGTACTTCGCCCCGGCGGTGGGCGCTGCGCCAGCAGTTCCCCCCACAGCCCCTTCTCCACCTTCCGCGCCTCCCGCTGGAGATTTGCGAACAGATCCGCGTACTTCACGTTCGGCGGCACAGTCATCACCTGGGCGTAGCCCTCCAGCAGTAGCTCCGCGTTGAACATCTTCGCCCACACTTCGGCCTCGTCGTCGTTTTCCGGCGGGGAAAGCCAGACGTAAGCCAGCAGCCGACCGTACTTATCCCGCTCGCCCACGTCCAGCCGCTTTTTCGTGTAGGCCGCGGCCTCCTTCCCATAGGGCTCCACCTCGCGGGTGCTCTCTGGGGTGTCCACGCCGATGAAGCGGACCTTCTCCTCCTTTCCATTCTCCAGGCGGACGTAAACCGTGTCACCGTCGACCACCCGGGTCACGCGGGCGGGTAAAGTTTTAACTGCGCCCTCGGCGGAGCCCTTCGGCTGGGCTGTAGTGTTTGGGGACACAGCTTTTGCAGGCGCAGGCTCGCCAGAAGGCGCGTTTTCTGCGGCCGGGGCCGGAGAAGCGGCCGTTTTTTCGCTCTGCGCCGCCGGTTTTTCCGCGGGAGGGGGCATCTGCGCCCGGTCGGTTCTGCAGCCAGCCAACATTACGACAAATAAAAGCAGCAGGGCAAAAATTAACGCTTTACGCATATCACATGATTTCCATTTTTACAGAAAAAATCCTTCATTGAAAAATGATTGCTGTAGGGGTGATCTTACGATGTGAGCATCAACGATACTTACCGCAATTTAAAATTTCCATCAATCAAACATTGAAGAAATTTTAACGCGAACAATTCAGCGGCCGGATCCCCATATCTTCCAGGAAATCAACCAGCTCAGAAATGGTTTTACGCGGCCGGCGGAAATACTGACTCCCCCGGATTCTGTAAAACTTCCAGCCCAGGCGCTCCAGGATCATCTGGCGGTTCCAGTCCTCTTCCCACTTTTCCGGAGGGTGGGCGATTTCGCCATCGCATTCTACGGCCAGTTTCTTATTATTCGCCCCGAAAACCACGAGGTCAATTCTCTTGTAGCCGACCCTGTACTGGGGCTTCACCAGATAACCGCGGCCCAGCAGCTCCCGCAGCACCCGCCGCTCAAACTCCGATTCACATAACTTCTCCAGATCTTCAGGTAACCTGTCTCCCGCCAGGGCCGGGTTAAGGCAGTACCTGATCAATCTTGCCCGAACGTCCTCCGCATGGAATTCTTCGGGATCTATCGAGTAAAAAAGCCACATCTGGTTTCTGGCCCGGCTCGCGGCGACGTTAAAACGACGCAAGTCGTTCATTTTGCTCAGAACCGCCGGGCGCTGCTCCCCTGCCGCTTCGACCAGCGAAAGGAACATAACGTCCCGCTGGTCACCCTGGAAGAAGTAGGCGTCGCCGCAGAGGATCCGGCGGAGATGCATCTCGCCTGGCCCCAGTCTTTCCAGGAGCAGCTGGTTGATCAGGCGCGCCTGCGCCGTGCCGAGAAGAGAGATGACTCCCATTGTCATGCCTTCGTAGACAGGGTCCTCGCAGCACTTGATTACTTGCTCTACAAGGGCCTCTGCTTCCGGCTCGTTTATGTCTCTGCCGGGAGTCCGGAATCCTTTTTCCACGCGCCTGGCAATCACGGGCTGCCAGTCTTCTCCCAGTCGGGGATCTCTTTCCCGCAGCGGTAAAATCTTTCCTTCGTACATGACTTCGTTGCTAAACTGAATTGTCTCGGGCAGACAGCGGAAGTGCTCCCTCAGCAGGATCACTCCGGGGAAGATCAGCCCGGCCAGGTCGTAAAGGCTGAACTGCGGGTCAAACAGCTCTTTATGGGGGATGCCCTGCAGGTACTGTTCGATCATCCGGTGGATATGGGCAAGATCCCGGCCCACCCCATATGGGCTGATTTGCTTATCGTCGCCAACGATGACGACTTTTTTAGCCCGGAAAAGGGCCAGAATGCCCAAAGAATCCATCTGGCTGCTTTCATCTATGATGACCACGTCGAAAGGTTCGTTTAAGGGGTGAAAGCTTTCCACCACCCGGTTTAGCGGCATGACCCACACCGGTACAGCGGCGCGAGCCTTTTCCATCTCCCTCTGCGCCAGCGCGCGGTAACGACCGGCATATTTCCCGGTGCCCTTTCCGATTCTCCGGACGTAGTCCTTCCAGGCAACAAGGCTTCTGCGCTGCTCTTCCGTTACGCGCCCGGCGAGAGTGAGCCAGGTAGAAAGAGCCACCAGCTCTGCCACGAGCTTCCCTTCCCTTTGGAAAAGCTCATCGAGCCTCCTCGAAAGCTCCCGGGGGTCCTCTGCATGCATCTTTTTGAGGTAAGTTTCGGCTTTGCGCCACTCCCAGGCCTCGACGACGTTTTCCGGCGGTTTTAAGGGGCTGCCCTTCCCGCCTTGAAGCACGACCGTTTCGGCCCACTTCGGGGCTACTTCGGCGAGGCGGGACTTCAACGACTGCAGCTCAGCTTCCATCTTGTGTACTTCGTTCAAATGCTGGATGCGCCGGACCGCTCCGTCCCACCGATCCCATTCCCCGGCTTCCAGGAATTCGCTTAATTCGTTCCACAGGCCAGAAGCGCCCGGCCGCGCTCTTCCATCCTTCAAGTACCGGTGGACTTCTTCAATTTTGGTTTTCAGATGGTCAAGCTTAAGCCTTTTCCTAATGAAGACCAGGCGATCTGCAATTTCCCGGACTGTGTCCGGGGTAACTGTACAGGGTACGGCTAGGCCGAGCTTTTGGATCTCTTCCGCCAGCGGTGCCCATAACTTTTCCTTCCAATCGAAAACGTTTTTAATGATACGGACGTACCCGTCTATTTCGGCGGGAAGTCGAGATCCCTTCGCGACGAGTTCCGGTCCGCCTACCGCAACTATTTCATTCTGCCAGCGGGTGTGCAGCTTTTTTACCAACTGGCAACGTTCCACTTCTTTTAAAACTTTTCCGGATCAGCCCGGTTAAAAATTCTCTCTTCTGCTGTCACCAGGGGGTAAAGTGGAAGGCGCCGAAGCAGTACATTCCATCTTCATAGCCTGCCAGAAGCATTTGCCTACCCCCCGAAATTTAAATCCTATCTTAAAATCTGTACATCGAATTGTAAGGGGGAAGGGGTGACATATGTGTGTCGGAGCAAAAAAGTTTTTTATCATCCTCGCCGCCGCCGGTAATTAAACGTCGGGTTGATCATTTACTTCTCTCTTTTGGTAAACGTTCGCGACCCTCTCTGCCATCGCGCGCATCTCCTCTCGCAGCCACCGGGGCTCCAGCACCTCCACCATATCTCCCCACTGGAAGAGCCAGCCCACCATCTCGACGATGCCGCAGACCTCGAAGGAAACCAGGGTGGAACCGTCGGGCAATTCTTCTTCGATTTTCTGGGAAGGGTGATAGAGTACATTTTTCACCCGGTGAGCCACCCGTT
Organism: Desulfofundulus luciae; assembly: GCF_030813795.1. Lineage (NCBI taxonomy): Bacteria > Bacillati > Bacillota > Clostridia > Eubacteriales > Peptococcaceae > Desulfofundulus > Desulfofundulus luciae. The sequence continues at coordinate 17,693 of NZ_JAUSUX010000009.1, forward strand.
TGTTAAATTTGAGCAAAACCCGGCAAACTTTTCCGTCGTTGATCACGCCCCAGCTCGAGGCCATGTAGCCGGAGAGGGAGAAATCCCCGGGGTATTCAAAGCGTTCGGTAGTATAGGGAAAAATGTCTTTGATTTGGTCAATCCTAAAGACCCGGATGTCGTTTCTTTTCAGGCAGCGGCCAACCAGGTACCAGTTCTGGTGCTTGCAAATTAGGCCGTAGGGCTCCACCACCCGTTCGGTCTCTTCCCCGCTATGGGTGGTGTAGTACCAGATTTTGACCCGGTGGGAGTCCTTGATGGCCTGCACGAGCGCGTTAAAGAGGCCGCCCACCTTCTCCGGTTCGGCCAGGGTCTCTTCCACGATGTGGATGCGTTTCTGGAGCTTTTCTACCGCCAGTTCTTTGGGGTCGTAGTGGTACTTGAAGAGGGTGGAAACGAGGGCGTCTTTGATTTCGTTGAGGTGGCCGGAGAGGGCGGAGCCTTTTTGCTGGAGCAGACTCAAAAAAATGACCGTCGCGGTCTGGGGGCTTAAACCGGGCAGGTAGCCGGCCTTTATGCCCACGCGCACGGTTTTGCCGGTCTCCTGGCGGACCAGGGGAACGCGCAGGTAGTTTTCGATGGCGCTTAAGTCCCGGTAAATTTGGCGCTCGCTCACTTCAAACCTTTCGGCCAGTTCTTTGACGGTAACGCCACCGTAAGGGGTCTTTTTGTTGAGCCAGTCGATGATCATGTTCAGCCGCAGGCCCCGCGTGGCGTCTTTTTTTGCTCTACCCGGCACGACGGACACTCCCGGCGGATATTTTTTTCATCTGCTGCAAAAATCCCGTAAGCAAAAGAAGGTTGGCTGGTTCATTTCTTTACGTAATTTCGTTGGAATGCTACAATTTTCCTGCCGGGGGAATTACTTTTTTGCTAATGTTCCAAATTAAGATCGGCCCGGTAAGGCGGCAAAAAAGAGTTAATGAAGGTGTTTCTGGTTAGCAGGGAGGCGAACTTTTCTCCCAGGGCGAGGATTTCTTCAAACCGCGCCAGCTCTTCCAGCCAATTCCGGGGTATTGCCTCACCGTACTCAAAAGTACCTGTTTAACCCTGCCTCACCGGCAGTAAACGCACCGGTCCAGCCCCTTCACCCAGCCCGTCCAGGGAGAGTCTTTATCCTCCCTGCCGGCGGCGGCGCGGGAAAACATGTCCGCTTGAGCGTCCAGCAGGTCGAGCTGGTGCAGGAGAGCCGCTTCCAAAAACTTGGGCCGCTTGGGCGACTGCCACTCATAGCGCCCGTGGTGGCTGATGAGGATGTGCAAAAGCTTCAGGCGCAGGTCTTCCGGAAAGTCCGACACCCTGGCTATATAGCGGTCCAGGAGCAGTGCTCCGGAAACGATGTGCCCTAAAAGCCGCCCTTCGTCGGTCTGCTCTATGGCGCCGCGGCAGCGGTATTCATACACCTTGCCGATATCGTGCAGGAGCGCCCCGGTCACCAGCAGGTCCCGGTCAGCCTGCGGGTAATCTCTGGCGATACCGTCCGCGGCGGCAGCCACGCCGACGCTGTGGACCAACAGCCCGCCCAACATGGCGTGGTGGTACTGAGCTGCGGCTGGGACCAGGCAGAAGGCTTGATAAAAATCCGGATTAGAAAAAAGGAGGGAGAGTAGTGCTTTTAAGTACGTATTGGTTAATGAATCAATCAACTGTTGGAGCTTTACTTTGGCTTCCTCCAACCCTTCAGCGGAAGGGATGAACCTTGCCGGGTCAATTTGACCATTCTCTTTAACGATGGAATCGATGCACAGCTGCACCACCCCGTTGTACGCCACGGCCTGGGCCTCCACGGCAACGATATCCCCCACTTTCAGCCGGGCTCCGGCCTCCTCGGCCCCTTCCCAAAGCCGCCCCTCCACTTCGCCGGTTCGGTCGACAAGCGTCACCGCCAAAAAATGCCCCGGCGCCTCCCGGTAGGGAAGGAGCCTTTTTGACTTCAGTGCGAAGACCCCGCGCACGTTCAGCCCGGGGCGAATCTGTTCAACCAGCAGTTCAGCCATTTTGACCCCCCTCTACAGTCGAGCCCTCCGTCTCCTGCTCGGCCTGCTCAGCGGGCCGCTGCTCCTCTCCGTCTCCCGGTCCTCCCTGGCAAAGATAGCCAGGTGTATCACCCTGCCGTCCAGGGCCAGACAGGAGCCGACCAGCTCTTTAGCTTTTATGCGCAGGTCTTCGCCCAGCCCCACGGAAGGATAACGCGCCACCCGGGCGGCAGCGATTTTTTCCAGCAGTTGCTCCGCGGCGCTATTTTCAGGCTCCTTTTTGTCCCGGCCGTCCTGCTCCAGGGCGTCTAAGGCATAGCTTTCGAGCATCTTTGTGTGCAGTTTGCGCAGAGTCGCCGGGCTGTCGAAGGCGTCGAGGCAGACGAAGCACCCGTTGATAAAAACAGCCGCACCAACCTGCCCCTCCAGGGGCGAAAAGGCCGCACAGTATTTTTTCAATTTCTCCTCATGGCTTTCGTATACCCTGTTAACCGCCCCGGTGGGGGACTCCGCTCCCATTTCCCTCTGTTTGCGCTCAACCTCATCCCAGATGGCGCTCTGGTCTGCGCTAAAAGCCCTAAACGCGTGGAGGCTCTCGGCAACCTGCGCAGATTTCTGGGCACGCAGGCGCGCGTAGGAGAAGCGCCGGCTATCCGTGAACTTCTCGGCGACGTACCGCCAGCGGCCCTGCTCCACGCAGCTGACCGGTATCTCCAGTTCAGCACGGGGACCCACCAGGACGCTGGCGTTCACCACACGGTTCTGCTTCGCTCCCGTAAGGATTTCCCCATCCAGGATAAGAACTGCAAAGTCACTTTTGTTCAACACAAGGACTTCATTTACGCTTCCGGTTTCACTTACCTCCCCCACCTCGAACAGGTCCTGTGCCAGGGCTTCGTCCAGCAAAAGGTAGCCGGGTTCCTGAAACTGCGTCCCGATCAGCGGGAAGACGGTCAGGTTCTCGAATGCCTGGGGTTCACCAACCCGCAAAGTGTGCAGGAAATTTACCAAAACTGTCACGCCCACCATCTCCTTAAAATTTACTTAACCCAATTGTACCGGGTGGTCGTGACATATCTCTGTCAATCAAATTGACATCTGCACCATACATAGTCAAGGCCATAGTGGAAAAGCTAATATGCGGAGGTGATGAATGGAGATGGCGGATATCACCATTCATCTGGAACCGGTTATTAATGAATGGGGAATAGCACGGCTGCAATCCGCTTTAAACGACCTGGGCGAAGATGATGAGCTCAATATCGTTATGGAAACCGCAGATGCTCATCAGGCAGACCAGGTTACGGAAATCCTGGAGGCAGCAGGTTTTGACTACCACCCCCGGGGCAGCCATGACGGCAGGCTCTATCATATCATTGCCCGTCGCAAGGTAAAGTAGCTGGAGAATTCAATTCTTTCCACCTTTGTAGCTCTTGCGGGGTTTCCCGGGGCCGGCCCTGCCAGAGGACAAAGGACAGCAAAACCAAAAGGGTACCACAGACCAGGGGAAAATACTGGACCGGGCCGGCCAGGAAACCCCGGCCAGCAGCCATAGCCGCACCGTAGAAACCCAGCCCGGGGATCATCACCCCGTAGTTGCCGGCGCCCAGCTCCATCAGCATGCCGGCAAGGGCTAAAAGCCCGGCCAGCCATGCAAGCCACGGTAGCAAATCCAGCAGCGGGGCCACAATTTCCCCGGCTGCCCCCAGGAAAATGAAGTATCGCCCGTAATGAGCCGACCGCACAAACCAGGCATACTTTTCCATGTTCAGGGCATAGAAATCACCCAGGAGAAAAAATACCTCCCGCCAGGCCTTTAATTTCTGCCACCAGTTCAGCGTCGGAGTGATCACCGGCAGGGAATCCAGGGGGTGTTTTCGTCCGGGGTAAAGGTAGCCCAAAAGTTCAGGCACCAGAGCCAGGCCCAGAGCGGCAACTCCTACCGGCCATTGCCCGGCCACAAGGTGGATATCGCCGCCCAGTAACACTGGCAGGTACACCGCGGTCAAAAAGGTTACGGCAAAGAGCAAGCTGTGCAGCAGGCGCCAGGAGGACGCCCAGAGGGGCAACAGACAAAGCCAGATCATGGGAGTGATCATCACCCCCACATCACCTACCCCGGCACCCCGCACAAAAAGACCGGTAACAAGGGCCCACCACAAAGTAGTGACCCAGGCCCGGGGTGAATGGTAATAAGTGGCAAAGAAATGTGCCCCGGAAAAAAGGCGGTATGCCGCAAAAACGGCAACGACCAGCATTATAACCGCCAGTGCTTTCGCAAACAAGACTTTACCGCTTACCCCGAAGATTGCCGCAGCAGCAACCACGGCCCCCAGGCAAAAGCCCCCCAAAAAGCAAGCCTGCCGGACGCGTCCAACCCGCCAGGAGGTATAGAACCCCAGGAGCAGGAATAGCAACGGGTGATATAAAGTCTGCCCGGTTAACACCGCCGGGACGGCTATGGTTGCCCCCTCCAGAAGAGACACGGCAGGCAAACCGGCCCCACCGGGCCGACGGGAAACTTCTTTTCGGGTAGACACACACCCACCCCCATCAGTCATATGCTATTCGACAGGTGGCTTTCAATTCCTGCTCTGGCAGGGGAGGCGCCATCACTGCTAATACCGGGACGGAACTTTTAAGCCTGCCAGCAGGAACCGGGCCAGAGACGGCGAAAGATTTAAGTAAATGTTCAGTAAAAGGAGTTTTCTCATGCGCTGGCTTGCAACCATCTGCCTTAACGGGCTGGCCCTACTGTTGATTGATTTAATCGTACCGGGGTTTCGGATCGTGGGCATCGGCCCGGCGGTACTGGCAGCCTTTGTCCTGGGTATGGTAAATACTTTTGTGCGGCCGGTGCTTTTATTCCTTACCCTGCCGCTAACGGTCATTACCCTGGGCCTGTTTATCTTTGTCATCAATGCCGTAACCTTCACCATAACTGCCTGGCTGGTACCCGGCTTTCACGTTTATAGCTTTGGCGGTGCCTTCTGGGGGGCTCTTCTGACCAGTGTGGCCGGCTGGTTGATCAATCTTCTATTTGAAAGTTGAAAACTTAATGATAAAATAGCAATAAGCCCCGGAGCAGGTTACGGGCGCTCGGCCCGGGCAAGTATACGGAGGTGGGAGCGGTGATCCGTGTGCATGTGAAAGGAATTGCCTATGATATGTCGGGCAACCCCATTATCCTGCTGACCGATCAGGAGGAAGAAAGGGTGTTACCCATCTGGGTGGGATTGCTGGAAGCCCACTCCATTGCCGTAGCCTTAGGGCAGGTAGCCGTACCCCGTCCCCTGACCCACGACCTGTTTAAAAACGCCTGTGAAGCTATGGGTGCCCGCATTTCCCAGGTGGTGATCACCGACTTAAAAGACAGCACTTTTTACGCGGAGGTTCACCTGGCACTACCCGAACATGGTCTGGTGCTGGACGCCCGCCCCAGTGACGCCGTGGCCCTGGCTTTGCGGGCGGCGGCACCGGTATATGTAACCGACAAACTCACGGAGCATATGCTTTTTATCAAGGATCTTTTTGATGAGGAAACCCGGGCCGAACTGGAAAAGATCTTTGAGCTTGCTAAAGAATATAAAAAGTCCCTTCACTAACGCACAATTTAAAGAAAACTAACAAAACCCTTCTGTATCGCTAAGAAGGGTTTTTTTTACTTTCTTTTTACCCATACCGCAGGAGATTAGTAATTAAAGGACAGGGCAAAATAACACTAAATCAAGCATGAAACAGTCAAAAAAGGAGGTGCCCCATGGCCAAACCCTATATTCCCGGGGACAAAGGTTACCAAAGACCCGAAACCATTGCGGACCTCCACCGCCCGCCGGGAATCCCTCAACCAAGGGAAATTAAATCCCAAAAGGCACAACTGGAAAGCGCCCACCGCCACGGAACCAACAAGGCGGTAAAATGGCAGATGTCCTGTAAAACAGGGCGGAGGGAAAGAAACCCGGAAGTCAAGTAACCTATCCTCCATTTTTCAAGCGGCCCGGGGGGGACCCGGCCTCAAAAGTCACCGGCAGGCGGGGTGCAGGCGGCCAGGGCACCTCCCTGCTGTTCCCTCTGCAGGCATACGGCATGCTGGATGATCAAACGATATACTTTTTCCACCATCGCCGGATCCACCCCTTTTAGTTGGGCCAGGCGGCGCACCCGGGCCAGCACCCGGGATTCCCGGTGGGGATCGCGCACCGGGCAAAAGCCCGCCTTTAATTTCCCTATCCGGGCCACCAGGGCGCTACGCCGGGCCAGCAATTCCACCACTTGTTCATCCACCTCATCGATGACCTCCCGCAACCTCTCAATTTCCTCCCATTGGACCGGGGATCGGGATACCGCCTCCCCGGTGAACCCGGCCTCCACCGTTGAGGTGCTGGGGATGCCGCCAGCAGGCCGCTGTACTTTATCGACCGAGTCGGCAGTGTACTCAGGCCCGCTCAAGTCCGCGGGGTAGGAACCGAGCACCCTCAGCTCTGCCCGGGAAGCCACCGCTTCTAATGCTTCCTGTACCTGTTTATCATGCCGGTGGCCCACCAGATCAATGAAAAACAGGTACTCCCCCAAACGGCGCCTTGAGGGGCGGGACTCTATACGCGTCAGGTTGATCCCCCTTTCGGCAAACTCCCCCAGCACCTCGTGCAGTGCCCCCGGGCGGTGGGCCACGGAAACAATAAGGGTTGTTTTGCAGTCCGGCGCCCACCTGCCGTCCTCACGGCCGACCACGATAAACCGGGTGGCGTTGCCGGAGCAATCATTAATTTTTTCCACCAGCACTTCCAGCCCGTACTCCCGGGCAGCCGTTACGGGGCCAACGGCTGCCCAGGGAGCACCGGTGGAAGCCACCAGGTGCACGGCAGCGGCCGTGCTGGCGGTTTCCACCACCTGAGCTCCGGGCAGGTGTCTGGAGATGAACTCCCGGCACTGGGCCAGGGCATGGGGATGGGAAAGCACTCTTTCAATCGTCTTCAGCGACACTCCCGACGGAGCCATAAGGCAGTGGACCACCGGCAGGATGACCTCCCCTTTAATGCGCAAGTCCGGGAAAGTATGGGCCAGCAGGTCCTGAGTCTGGTTAACCGCCCCTTCACTGGAATTCTCCAGCGGCACCACCGCTTCGGTCACTTCTCCCCGCACCACCGCCGCAAGCACTTCGTATATGGACGGGAGGGCTACCATTTGGACATCCCCTGCTGGCTGCCGGGCCAGGTACTGCCGCACCGCCAGTTCCGAAAAGGTACCACATGGGCCAAGGTAACCGATTTTTTTGTCCATGGCTCATGCTCCTTTCTTTCAAGCCGCCCGCCCCACGGCAGCAGCCACCGCCCGCAATTCCTCCATCAGAGAAACAAACTGCGCCGGCGTGAGGGACTGGGGGCCGTCACAAAGGGCCTGCGTGGGCTCGGGGTGCACTTCAATCAGCAAACCATCGGCACCGGCAGCTACCGCCGCTCTGGCCATGGGGCCCACCAGCCGCCGGTCACCCGTGGCATGGCTCGGATCCACAATCACCGGCAGGTGGCTTAAAGACTTCACCAGCGGCACGGCACTCAAGTCCAGGGTGTTGCGGGTGGAATGCTCAAAGGTGCGGATACCCCGCTCGCAAAGGACTATCTGCCCGTTACCTTCGGACATGATGTACTCCGCCGCCATCAGCCACTCTTCCACTGTAGCCGACAGGCCGCGTTTGAGCAACACCGGTTTGCCCGAGCGGCCGACCATCTGTAGAAGGCGAAAATTCTGCATGTTCCTGGCCCCCACCTGGAGCATATCAACGTACTCAACGGCCAGCTCCAAACTGCGCTCATCCACCACTTCGGTAACCGTGGCCAGCCCGGTTTGGCGGGCCGCTTCCGCCAGCAGTTTTAAGCCCTTTTCCCCCAGCCCCTGGAAGCTGTAGGGGGAAGTGCGGGGTTTGAAAGCGCCGCCGCGTAAAATAGCCGCACCGGCCTGCTGTACCATGTGGGCTGCTGCAAGCAACTGCTCCCGGCTTTCCACGGCACAGGGCCCGGCAATGACCGCAAGCTGGCTGCCGCCAATGGCCACGTGACCCACCCGGACAACGGTGTTTTCCTCCCTGGCTTCCCGGCTGACCAGCTTGTAAGGCTTCATGATCGGCACGACCCTCTCCACCCCCGGCATGGTTTCAAGTCCCAGGGAATTAAGTACGCGCCGGTCGCCTACGGCGCCAATGACAATCCGCCTGACCCCATAAATGGGGTGGGCAGAAAAGCCGCACTCCTCCAGACGCATAATCACCGCCTCGACCTGCTCGGCGGAAGCCCGCCCGTCCATAACCACTACCATTTATTAATCCCTCCATTCATGATTCTAAAAATAAAAGTCCGCCGCTTTCATCCCTGGGGACGAAAGCAGCGGACTTCCGCGGTACCACCCCAATTGGCCGGAAAAACCCGGCCCCCTCGAGCAGGGTACGGGAAAAACACCCCCTGCAGCAACGGGAAAAATAAAAGCTCCTCGCACCTTTAGGGACGAGAAGCATACTGCTTTCCGCGTTACCACCCTACTTGACCGTAAAAACGGCCCACCTCAACACAGGGTACGGGAATGTGTCTTTCCGATACCCCCTTCCCGGTAACGTGGGAAGACAACGGCACAGCCTACTTGCCCGCGGTAACGGGTTTCAGCCTGCATCTCCGGGGAGAACTTCAACCGGTCATGTTCTGAAGGCGCTTCCAGTCGCCGACGCCTCCTCCCTGGAGAACTGTTTCCGGCCTACTTTTCCCCTTCATCGATTTTAGGGATATAATTAATTTATGCCTTATTATAAAAGAAAAACTCCGGCAGCGCAAGGGGGCTGGTCGTCCTTTTTGACTTTAAATAAAAGCCGGCTTGATAGCATCCAGCACCTTTTGCACCTTTCCCGGTGCATCGGGGCTTCCCCGGTTGACGGCGTCCCACGCCGCCTCCACACCGGCAGCCAGGTCCCGGTTCAAATGTGATTGTGTTTAGCCGATCATCTTTCGAAGTCTGTTGAGTGCTGGGCGGCCATTTTTCATCCCCTGTTGGTGGCGCTGAATGTGTCGTACCTACCCCGCGACCCCTGCGGACTTCAAGGCTTCAATGTCCTGCTCCCGGTAGCCCAGGCGGCGCAGGATCTCCGCCGTATGCTCCCCCGCCCCCGGGGCAGGAAAATCGGCTTCTACCTCCACGCCCCGCAACTTGAGGGACTGGGCAACCGTGGTTATGCTCCCTTCCCTGGTGGGAAGCTCCATAAATAAATTCCTGGCCTTAATCTGGGGATGTTCCGGCACCTCGCTAACATCCAGAACAGGCTCGATACAGGTGTCAACTGTACCAAATAGTTCCATGATTTCGGCGCGCGTTTTACTGCTAAAAAACTCCTGCACCGCCTGCCGTGCCTCGTCGTCCTCCCTGTGCTGCAGGGGCAGCAGGTCCGGCCGCCCGGCAACGTTACAAAAAGTCTCCCAGAACTTGGCCTCGAGATTGCCCACACTGACATAGCGCCCGTCCCTGGTAGCGTAGATGTTATAACAGGCCCGGCCCCCGTTCAGTTCTTCCGTGCCGCGGTGGGGCTCACCGGCCCCCGCCAGGTACTGGGTGAGGTAAAGGGTCATCCACGATACCACCGTGTCCGTTAAAGATACATCCACGTAAGCACCACGGCCAGTCGTAAGGCTTTTTACGTAGGCCGCCAGGATGCCCACCACCGCCATCAACCCGCCGCTCAGGTCGGCCACCTGCACGCCGGGCAGGACGGGCGGGCCATCCCGGTGGCCGGTTAAACCGAGGGCACCGGCAACGGCCATATAGTTGATGTCATGGCCCGGTCGCCGGCTGTAAGGACCATCCTGACCGTAACCGCTTAAGGCGCAGTAAACCAGCCGGGGGTTCTCGGAAGATAAAATTTCGTAACCCAAGCCCAGGCGCTCCATTACCCCCGGTCTAAAGCTCTCGATCAACACGTTAAATTCCCGTACCAAACGCAGGAATATTTCCCGCCCCTGTGGTGCTTTTAGGTTTAAGCGCATGGACTTCTTGTTGCGGTTGACGGCGTGAAACCATACGCTCTCCCGCCCCAACCGGGGCCCCATTTCCCGCATGTAGTCTCCCGCACCCGGATCCTCGATCTTTAGCACCTCGGCACCCAGGTCAGCCAGGATCATGGTGGCATAGGGACCGGGCAACAGCCGCGTTAAATCCAGAACCTTCATATTTTCCAAAGTCCGGTACAACAGTTTTCGCCTCCCGGTTGTTTTACAAAAATTATACCAGGACAGCGACTATTGTGGTAAGATTTAGATTAGTTGAAATAGCCGCAGCCCGGATAAAGGAGGAATTTTATAAATTATGGAAAGCCTCATTCCCTTCTTTCACCCCCGATCTGTAGCTCTCATCGGCGTTTCCACCAAAACGGGCCTGCAGGCCTTTAACATACTGGAGCAGGTCCTGGCCGGCGGCTACCGGGGGCGCATTTATCCCGTCAACCCCAGGGGAGGGACCATATTAGGCCTGCAGGTTTACCGGTCGGTCAGCGAAATCCCCGGGACACCCGACCTGGCCGTAATCTCCACCCCCCGCACGGCAGTACCGGATGTGGTCAGGGAATGCACGGCCAAAGGCATTAAAGCCATAATCATAATTACCCAGGGTTTTGCCGACGCCGATGAATGGGGAAAACAGACGCAACAGGAATTGCTGGAAACAGTACGGGATGATGGAACGCGCATTGTCGGACCAAATACCATCGGCGTCATAAACCTTTACGAAAACCTGAACACTTCTTTCATTGGTTTCCTGCGGCAAAAGGCCGATACGGCCATGATTTGCCAGTCGGGCATCTTTTTGCTGGGTGCGGCCGACTTTACCGCGGGCATTGGTTTGGGAGTGGACATCGGCAATGCCGCCGATGTAAGTTTTACCGAAAGCCTGGCCTACCTGGGACAACAGCCCCAGGTGAAGGTCATCAACCTGCACATGGAAGGGATTCAGGACGGGCGCCGGTTCATGGAAGTGGCCCGCCGGGTAAGCAGGGTAAAACCGGTGCTTTGCCTGAAAACCGGCTGCAGCGAAGCGGGTGCCCGGGCCGCCAGTTCCCACAGCGGCTCTTTAGCCGGGGAGGATCACGTCTTTAGCGCCGCTTTTAAACAATGCGGCATCATCAGGGTGCGGGACGTAGAGGAAATGCGCTACTTGAACAAAACCTTCCTCACTTACTCTTCCATGCCCGGGCGGCGCGTAGCCGTGGTGACCATCAGCGGAGGGGCGGGCATCATGGCCGTAGATGCCTGCAGTGCTTACGGCCTGGAAGTGGCCCGGTTCAGCGAAAAAACCCGGCAAAAACTGGCGGCCGTTTTCCCCGGCTGGATGGAAGTAAATAACCCGGCGGACATCTGGCCCGCAGGTATGGCCAGGGGATACCTGGATGTCCTGGAACTGGCCCTGGATACGATATTAGATGATCCGGGCGTGGACGCGGTTATGGTGATCAGTCCGGCTTATCTGGACCCCGAAGAAGACCCGCGCCTGGACATTTCCTCCACGATCAACCGGATGGCTTCCCGGTACCCGGGAAAACCCCTGGCCCTGTGGATTTTTGGCGGTTACCGCCCGGAACTGGCGGCCAGGTTGGAAAAAGAAAACCGGGTGGTGGTCTATCCGTCCCCGGAACGGGCCATGGCTTCTCTGGCAGCTTTATACCGCTACCTGCACGAAGTTAAAAGCCGCACCCCCTTATCCCCACCGGTCTTTTCCGGCATCCAGGGGGAGCGCATCGAGGCTATCCTTGAAACAGCCAGGCAGGAAGGGCTCAAAACCATAAACGAAACCGCCCTGGAAATTCTACGGGCGGCCGGCATTCCGGTGCTGGCCTCCCAGGTAGCGCAAAGTGCCGGGGATGCCGTAAAAATAGCCGGAGTCCTGGGCTACCCGGTGGTAATGAAAATTGTCAGCCCGCAGATCTCCCACAAATCGGACGTGGGTGGAGTGAGAGTTAATTTGACCGATGCCCGGGCGGTGGAAAAAGCCTATTCCGAAATGTTAGCCAGCGTTTCTGCCCGGGCACCCCACGCCACCATCAAGGGAGTGCTCATCCAGCCCTACAGACCCGGTGAAGTGGAGGTACTCCTGGGCTGCAAGCGCGATCCCTCCTTTGGACCGGTTCTGGTCTTTGGCCTGGGAGGAATTTATACGGAGCTGTTCCGGGACGTTTCCTTTGCCGTCGCACCAATAAACCGGGAGGAGGCTCTGAACATGATCAGGGAAACCAGATCCTGCCGGTTGCTCCAGGGGTACCGGGGACAACCCCCGGCAGACATCGACGCCCTGGTGGAATGCCTCCTGCGCCTCAGCCAGGTGGTCACCCGGTGGCCCGAAATTATGGAAATGGACATCAACCCCCTTTTAGTCGGCCCGCAGGGCGCGGTGGCCGTAGACGCCCGCATAACCATAGGATGATATAGAAAGGAGTTAAGGGAACAGGTGATCATGGCCGATAATAATTACTGGAAAAGGGTTGCTTTTCGGAACTCACGGGGGTTAACCCTGGCCGGACTGTTATACGGTTCGCCGGAGGAAACAGGTGATATTGTCATTCACTGCCATGGCTTCACGGGCAGCAAAGAAGGGGGTGGACGGGCCCTGGAGCTGGGTGCCGAACTGGGCCGGCGCGGCTGGTCCACCCTGGTCTTCGATTTTGCCGGTAATGGTGAAAGCGAGGGAGACTTCGCGGACATTACCCTTTCGGGACAGGTCGACGACCTTACCTGCGCCGTGGACTGGGTGCTCAAACAGGGGTATAAACGGATTGTTACCGTGGGGCGCAGTTTCGGCGGTTCCACGGTCATCTGCCAGGGAGCCCGGGATCCCCGTGTGGCCGGGGTGTGCACCTGGGCCGCCCCGGCCAGATTAATCGATCTTTTTGCCTCGTTCACCGGTGAACCCATTGACGGCCCGGAAGAAATGGTGGCCATTGCGGGAGAACGCGGCATCATCTACTTAAAGAAGGCTTTTTTCCAGGACCTGAAGATCTATGATGTTCCGGGAGATGCAGCGCGCCTGGCCCCCCGGCCCCTTTTAATCATCCACGGCACCAGAGATGGCGTCGTTCCGCCTGAAGACGCCCGGCTCATTTCTGACGCGGCCGGGGAACCCAGGGAACTGGCCTGGATTGAAGAAGGGGATCACCAGTTCGCGAAACATTATCATCAGGTCTGGAAAACCCTGTTTTACTGGCTGGATAAGCATTTTAAAAGGCCGGTCCCCTAAAGCGAGGAGTGTAAAAATTGTTGGGAAAGAAAGTGCTTCAAGGAAAGAAAAACCCTTCCCCGGCCCCGAACAGCAGGGAAGCAAGCCCCACCTACCGGGCCGCCGTGGATACGGGGGGTACATTCACGGATATCTGCCTGCTCCGGGAAGATACCGGCGAAATATTTATATCCAAGGTCCCCTCCACTCCATCTGATCCGGACCGGGCCGTGTTGGATGGCCTGGCCAGGGCGGCAACTGCGGCCGGGCTGGACCCGGCGGGATTAAAACTGCTCCTTCATGGCACCACTGTGGCCACCAACGCCCTCCTGGAAGGCAAGGGTGCACCGGTTGCCCTCCTGGTTACCCGGGGCTTTAAAGACCTTTTGCTCATCGGGAGGCAAAACCGGCCAGCCCTTTACGATTTCTGGGCGGTAAAACCCCGCCCCCTTGTTCCCCGCCGCCTTACCTTTGAGGTAACGGAACGGATCACGGCGGGCGGCCAGGTATACATTCCGCTGGATGAAGGGGAAGTGAAGGCCATTGTGGAAGAAATCCGCCGGGCCGGGGTATTTTCTATTGCCGTAAGCTTTCTGCACTCCTACGCCAACCCCCGGCACGAAGAACGGGTGCGGGAAATTATCGCCCGTGTTTACCCTGCCGCCCGGGTGACCCTTTCTTCAGACATCCTGCCTGAATTCCGGGAATACGAACGCACCAGTACCACCGCCATTAACGCCCTGGTTCAGCCCCGGATAGCCGATTATGTAGCCCGCCTGAAGGAAGGTTTAAAGGGCATCACCGGCCCGGGGATGCAAAGCAGAAGGCCACCCGGTTTGTTCATCATGCAGTCCAGCGGCGGCATGCTGACGGCCGACCAGGCCATGCGGGAAAGCGCCCGCACCGTTCTTTCCGGTCCCGCTGGCGGGGTTTTAGCCGGGCTGTTCCTGGCCCGCCAGACCGGCCGCCCCAATGTGATTACCGCCGATATGGGTGGCACCAGCATGGATATCTGCCTGATTAAAGGGAAACAACTGCGCTATACCACGGAGGGCACCATCGGCGGTTACCCGTTGAGCCTGCCCATGCTGGATATCCACACCATCGGGGCGGGCGGGGGCAGCATTGGCTGGGTGGACGGCGGTGGAGCCCTGCGGGTGGGGCCTGCCAGCGCCGGAGCCGCTCCCGGTCCGGCCTGCTACGGCCTGGGAGGAACGGAGCCTACGGTTACCGACGCCAACCTGGTGCTGGGACGCATCAATCCCAACCGGAGTTTAAATCCCGCGCTCACTTTACAGCCCCGGCTGGCCAGAAAATACCTGGAGGAAAAGATTGCCCGTCCTTTAAAACTTACCGTTGAAGAAGCCGCGGCAGGCATGATCCGGGTGGTAAATGCCGCCATGGCCCGGGCCGTACGGGTTGTTTCGGTCCAGCGGGGCCACGACCCCCGGGATTTCACCCTGGTCGCTTTCGGCGGGGCCGGGCCCCTGCACGCCGTGGAACTGGCTCGGGAGCTGAATATTCCCTACGTGCTCATTCCCCGTTACCCCGGGGTTACCTCCGCCCTGGGGATGCTCCATGCCGACGTGCGCCGTGATTACGTACGCACGGCGCTATTGCCTTTAAACGACACGGAGCCGGACCAACTGGCGGACCTTTACACACCTCTCGAAGAAAAAGGCCGCCGTGAGCTGGAACAGGAGGGATTCTCCCCCTCGGAGATCATTATTACCCGCCAGGCAGATTTACGCTACAGGGGCCAGTCCTATACCCTGACCCTGCCATTGCCCGCCGGTCAACTGGCTCCGGAAGACCTGGCCATTTTGCGGCGCAGCTTTCACCTGCTTCACCGGCAGGAATACGGATTTTGCCGTGAGGAAGCCCCTTTAGAGGTGGTCAACCTGCGGCTGGTGGCCATGGGAAGCCTGCCCCGCCCCGCCGTTTCCACACCCGTAAAAAAGAAAGGTTCAAGGTTGATGCCCGAACCGCTGGAAGAGCGGCCGGTGTACTTTGATGACCGCTTCTTACCCACACCGGTTTATCGCCGCAACCATCTGGAACCAGACATGAGCCTGAAGGGGCCGGCGGTAATTGAGCAATCCGACACCACCACCCTGGTCTGGCCCGGAACATCCGTACGGGTAGACCAGTGGGGCAATCTCATCATCCATGTGGGGGGAAGATAGGTGTCCCAATTAGATATAGACCCCGTACAACTGGAAGTAACCCGCCACGTCCTGCAATCGGTAGCCGAGGAAATGGGCGCCATCCTTACCAGAACGGCCCTTTCCCCCAATATCAAGGACCGCCGCGACTGTTCCACCGCCATCTACACCGCCGACGGCCGGCTGGTGGCCCAGGCGGAACACATTCCCCTGCATCTCGGCCTCATGCCTGCGGTGGTGCAGGCGGTGTTACGGGAATATCCCCTGGCGAAGCTTGAGGACGGCGATGCGGTCATCATCAACGACCCTTACATCAGCGGCTCCCACCTGCCCGACATCTGCGTGATCAGCCCCGTCTTTTACCGGAACAGGCCCCTGGCCCTGGTGGCCAATCTAGCCCACCATGTGGATGTGGGCGGTGCAGTCCCGGGCAGCATGTCCACCCTGGCCACGGAAATTTTCCAGGAGGGCATCCGTATACCGCCGGTTAAAATCCGCAGGCGGGGCAAGATCAACCAGGAGCTTTTAAAGCTGGTGTCCCACAACCTGCGGACCACCAGGGAGTTTCATGGTGATATCCAGGCTCAGCTTACAGCCAACGACCGGGGGATAAAAAGGCTTGTGGAGCTGGCGGAGCGCTACGGGGCAAATGCATTGAAGCAGCATATGGAACAAATCATCAGCTACACCCACCGGCGGCTCCTCGCTGCCTTAGAAATAATACCCCCGGGGACCTACGAGTTTGAAGATTTCCTGGAAGGGGACGGCCTGGAAGAAAAACCTATCAATATCCGGGTAGCCGTCACCCGGCACGGTAAAGGGCTTACGGTAGACTTCAGCGGTACCCACCCCCAGGTAAAAGGGCCGGTTAATGCAACCAGGGGGGTAACCCTGGCCTGTGTCTACTATGTGGTAAAGGCAGTGGTGGACCCCGATTTGCCTTCCAGTGACGGCCTCAACCGGGCTGTGGAGGTAGTTACACCCGAAGGCAGTCTGGTAAATCCCGTCTTCCCCGCCCCGGTAGCCCACGCCAACATTAATACAGCCCAGCGCATTGCCGACGTGCTCCTGGGTGCCCTGGCTCGGGCGGTGCCGGAGCGGGTAACGGCAGCGGGAACGGGAAGCATGAGCAATTTCACCGCAGGCGGCGTCGACCCCACCACCGGCACCTACTATTCCTACGTGGAAACATACGGCGGCGGCCAGGGAGCAAAACACAACCAGGACGGGATGGACGGGGTGCACGTGCACATGACCAACACCCGCAACACGCCGGTGGAAGTAATCGAGCAGTCTTACCCGCTAAGGGTGGAGCGCTACGCCCTGGTTCCCGATTCGGGTGGGGCCGGAAAACACCGGGGCGGCCTGGGCATGGTGCGGGAAATCACCGTTTTAAGGGGAGAAGCCACAGTTGCGGTAAGCACTGAACGGGCAAAATCGCCGCCCTGGGGCCTGGCAGGCGGTTTGCCGGGACAGAGGGCAATGGCCGGAGTGGTCCGGCAGGCAAACCCCGCCTTTGCAACCCCGGGTTTGGACGGGGGTTCTACCGGACGGCTACCGGCAGCAGTGGCGGTAAGAACAGAAAGATACGGGATACAGGAATCCAAAGGGGGAAAATTTACCTGCCGGGTACCGGCGGGAACCACCATTATCCTGCAAACCGCCGGCGGGGGTGGTTACGGTCACCCCCTGGAACGGAATCCGGAGCTGGTGCGGCAGGATGTGCTGGAAGGGCTGGTCAGCCGCCGGGCCGCAGAAGAAGTGTACGGGGTCGTATTCTCCGCAGATCTTGAGGTAGACTATGAGGCCACCGTCAGGCAGCGGAAAAAATTGCGCCACAAGGAGCAATGAAAACATAAAAGTCAGCATGCTTCGCCGGGCTATTTTGGACTGCCCCCCTATGGACAGCAAAGAACCGTTTATGATATAATTTTAGAGAATCAAACTGGTTGGTGGTTACCGGCAAATACTCTTCTCCTGGATGAGGGAGCGGGTAGTTTGTGTTTGGGCCCCTGAACCAGTAAGTCCCTGAAAGGAGAGGAGTATTTGTGTCTTACGAGGACAGAGTGCTTACCTGCCGTGATTGCGGCGCCGATTTCATCTTCACCGCCGGGGAACAGGCCTTTTACGCCGAGAAAGGCCTGCTGAATGACCCCACCCGCTGCCGGGATTGCCGCCGCCGGCGCAAACAGCGCAACAGCGGTAACGCCGCGGGAATGGAGCGGCAGATGTACGATACCTTCTGCTCCACCTGCGGTGCACCCACTCAGGTGCCCTTTAAGCCTACCGGCCGTAAGCCGATTTACTGCCGGGAATGCATGGCGGCAAACCGGCGGGCAAGCTTCCGCTAGTTTTCCCACCGCAGTAATTACCCTACCTTAATACAGGTAGGGTTTATTTTTTGGGGTGCCCGGTTGCCGGCTGCTAACCAGCGGGCCAACCGGAGCGGAACAAACCAGTCCATGGATGGAGGCGCGGCACTGGTGTTTCAGAGAAAATAACGGTATAATGATGGGAGAAGGAAGGTGATTTCAGTGATCGATCCCGTAGCCATCCATATAGGCCCGTTTCAGATCCGCTGGTACGGTATCATTATGGCCACGGCCTTTTTAACCGGCATTTTTTTAGCCTTGCGCCGGGCGAAGCAAAACAGGATGGACCCCAATCACATCTTGAATATGGTTACCTTGATTATCCCGGCGGCCATCATAGGTGCCCGCCTGTATTACGTCATTTTTGAATGGTCCAGTTACCAGCAGAACCCCCTGGAAGCCCTGGCCATCTGGCACGGCGGGCTCGCCATCCACGGCGGCCTGTTCGGGGGCACCCTGGCGGGGGTGTGGTATGCCCGCCGGCATAAACTGTCCGTCCCATTGCTGGCCGACATTTTGGCCCCCAGCGTCATCCTGGGCCAGGCCATCGGCCGCTGGGGCAACTTCATCAACCAGGAAGCCCACGGGGGCCCTGTATCCCCGGAGTTTATGGCTTACTTCCCGGACTTTATTCGCCGGCAAATGTTTATCGACGGCCAGTATTACCATCCCACATTCCTGTATGAATCGCTGTGGAATCTGGCTGTGTTTGCCTTCCTGATGTGGTATTGGCCCAGGAAGCGTTTCAGGGGAGAGGTAGCCCTCTTATACTTGGGCCTGTACTCGGCAGGGCGCTTCTTTATCGAAGGTTTGCGTACCGATAGCCTGATGCTTGGGCCGGTCCGGGTGGCCCAACTGGTCAGCCTGCTCCTGATCGGGCTGGCCGTGACGGGAATATGGTACGGGCGGGCGAAAACCAGGACCAATATCCCCCGAAGCTCCAAACAAGACACCCGTTCCAAGTTACGTTCTAAGTAAGGAAATAAAGGCGGGCGCCAAATTTTAAAGGATTTTTAACAGGACGGCACAACAGTTTGCCAACCGGCCCAATCTTTAATTTAACAACGAATTTTTTAGACGCAGCCCAGCCTGCCAGGCATTGCTGCGTTTTATTGTTTCGAGACCCCTGGCCCTGGTTACCACAGGCAAACTTGCCTCTTTGACCACTTTATGGTAAGCTCAAGATATGATGAGAATGGGCACCTTTTGTCACACCCGGTCGTTTTAACTCGCAAGGAGGGGAACTTGTGGCCAAACCCTGGTTGGAGGAGCTTAAATTTGAGCTTTATGGGCTGGCCATCATAACCCTGGCACTTCTCGGCATGGCCAGCTTATTTACCCCGGCGGCAGGAACGGTAGGGCACTTTCTTGCCCGGGGTTTGACGGTTACCGCCGGAAGCGGCCGTTACCTGCTGCCCGTAATCCTGTTTTTTTTCGGGATAAAAGTTATGCGCGAGCGAAAGGTTAACGTGATAACCCCCCGTGCCTGGGGCCTGGTAATATTGCTGATCAGCACCCTCACCTTTCTGCACTTGTTTATACCGCCGGACCAGTTCTTTCGCGCCGCCTGGCAGGGGCAGGGCGGCGGGCTGGTGGGAGCCGCCTTCAGCTATTTACTGCATCTGTGTTTTGGCGTCGCCGGAAGCTATATCCTGTTGACCTTTCTCACCATAACCGGCCTTGTCCTGCTCACCGGCCAATCCCTGGCCAGGTTTCTGGGTATTACAGCTCAAGCCGTACGCAGCACGGCACAGCTCCTGGGGAAGCGCTTGTCCGACTTTTTCTTTGAAGAGGTGGAGGTGGAAGAAGCGGACACCCGGAAACAAACCAGTCCCCCTGCCCTTCCTGAAAAAAAGGACAACCTTCCCCTGCCGCAACCAGATGCCCTGGCCGGAGAGACGGAAACACAAGAAGAGAACATCAAAAACCGCCGGCAGCAAAAGGAACGGCGCAAGCAAAACACCCGGGAGCAGGAGACGGAGGTGGTCCCCTGCGCCCTGGCCGACGGCCGCCCCTACCGGCTGCCCCCCACCGGTCTCCTGGCTAAACCCAGGCCCCGGGATAATTCAATTTTAGAGCGGGAGATTGCCGAAAAAAAACAAATTCTTGAAGAAACCCTGGCCAGTTTTAACATTCAAGCCCGGGTGACCCAGGTATCCGTGGGGCCGGCTATAACGCGGTACGAAATCCAGCCCCCGGCCGGCATTAAGGTCAGCCGCATTGTGGGCCTGGCCGACGACATTGCCCTGGCCATGGCAGCACCCGGTGTACGTATTGAAGCGCCCATCCCCGGTAAGGCAGCCGTGGGCATAGAGGTGCCCAACCGGGAAATAGCCACCGTGCAACTGCGGGAATTGCTGGAAAGCAGGGAGTTTATGGAAAGTCCCTCCCGCCTTACCGTAGTTTTAGGCCGTGATATCGCCGGGGCACCGGTGATCGCGGACCTGGGTAAAATGCCCCACCTGCTGGTAGCCGGTGCTACCGGCTCGGGGAAAAGTGTGTGCATTAACACGTTAATTGCCAGTATTTTATTCAAGGCTACTCCCGATGAAGTTAAATTTTTAATGATCGATCCCAAGATGGTGGAATTAACTACTTACAACGGCATTCCCCACCTGGTGTCTCCGGTGGTTACCGACGCCAAAAAGGCCGCCGGGGTTTTGCGCTGGGCGGTAAAGGAAATGGAGCGGCGTTATGAGCTTTTTGCCCGCACGGGGGTAAGGGATATTAAACGTTACAATGAACTATTCCGGACAGCCGGAAAAAAACCGGCAACAGATGCCGCTCCACCCCCTGATGAAACTGCAGCGGCCACAACGACACAGCCGGAAGGTCCCCTGCCCTTTGTGGTGATCATTATTGATGAACTGGCCGATCTGATGATGGTCGCCCCCGCCGACGTGGAGGACTCCATCTGCCGGTTGGCCCAAATGGCCCGGGCTGCGGGGCTCCACCTGGTTGTAGCCACCCAGCGTCCCTCGGTGGACGTGATCACCGGCTTAATCAAGGCCAATATCCCATCCCGCATTTCCTTTGCCGTCTCCTCCCAGATGGATTCCCGGACCATCCTGGATATGGGAGGGGCAGAAAAACTGCTGGGCAAAGGAGACATGCTCTTTTTCCCCGTGGGGGCTCCAAAACCCATGCGCGTGCAGGGAGCCTACTTATCGGATCAGGAGGTGGAAAACCTCACGTCCTTCCTGAGAGAACAGGCTCAACCGGTATATGACCAGCGGGTAATGGAAGAACCGCCGGTGGAAGAGGAAGAGTCCAGGGTGGAGGAAGAAGATGAACTGCTTCCCCAGGCAGTAAAAATACTTATTGAAAACGGCAATGCATCCATTTCCATGCTCCAAAGAAGGCTGCATATTGGTTATGCCCGGGCCGCCCGGTTGATCGACATTATGGAGCGGCGGGGCATCGTGGGCAAATTTGAGGGCAGCAAGCCCCGGGCCATTTTAATGACCATGGAGCAATATCAACAAATGTTCGGTCGCACTGGTTGACTTCTAATGCTGCCGGTGATACATTTTTAGTAACGGCAAAACCTGAACACGGCAGTGGAAAGGCGGGCGAAAAAACATAGGGAGGCGGAAATTATGGTCGATTGGACGGCATTTTATGCAGGTATGGCCATAGTTCTTGGCGTGGGCGTTTTGGCGGCTATATTTGCCGGACCAATCAGTGGGGTAATGGAAAAGGTCGAAGAAAAAGCCAGCGGGCATCACAGTCATTAAACAATAAAAGCATCAGGAAGCGGCCGGTGTACCCCGTGCATGGTGGTGAGGGGAACTCCGGCCGCTTTTCTACCCTATTCTTGTTGCTCTCCCGGTATGCGCAGCCGGGCAGGATTGCGGGTGACAAAGCACGAGTTTCAGTGGTATACTTAGATAAAGGCAGCAATGACAGGAAGTGGGGTATGACAGGTGCAAGTAATCAGGAAATCCATGGGAAAAGTCCCGGTCCTGGTTTTAAGCTTTTTCATTTTGTTGCTGTTTGCATCCGGCTGTACCTGGTCCAGGCAACCGGCACCGGCAAATGATTTGCCGGCTCCCACCCCGCCCCAGTCCCTATTCCTGGCTGTGTATTATGTAAAATCTACGGGCCAGGAAAGCTATTTGGTGCGGGAAATCCACCAGATACCCCCGACGAAAGATCCGGCGCTGGCAGCCATACGGGAATTAATTTCCGGTGAGCCATCCACCCCGGGAGCCATGCGTATTTTACCCTCCAACACCAAAGTCCTGGGTGTAACGGTAAAGGACGGTCTGGCTACAGTTAACTTCTCCAGGGAGGTACTGGAACACCCCAGTGCAGGTGCTGAAGGGGAAGCCCTGGGCATCCAAAGTGTGGTCAACACTTTAACCGAGTTCCCGGAAATCCGCCAGGTATCGTTCCAGGTGGAAGGCAAGGTAGATGAGCGTACCCGGGACTGGTGGGGCCATGTGGGTTTATATGATCAACCCTTCCGGAGGGATTTGTCCAGGGTTTACGAGCCGGCCATTTGGGTCACCCACCCCACACCGGAGCAGGTAGTAGGTGTGCCGCTGCTGGTCAAGGGTAGCGCCAGAGTTTTCGAAGGAACTGTCAACGCCAGACTGGTGGACAGCCAGGGCAACGTTTTGGTCAGCGCACATACCACCGCCACCAGGGGTGCTCCCGGGCGGGGAGACTTTGAAATGCGGCTGAATTTTAACCCCCCGCAGGACGGGAAAGGCATCCTGGAAGTGTACTCGATCAGCGCCAGGGACGGCAGCGTCGAAAACAAGGTAACCATACCCGTGCGCTGGCCGTAAAATATACCTCGGGCACCCTGATGAGAGAAAAGCAAACTAAACCAGAAAGCGAGGTGGCAAGATGACCAGAGAAAAAAACAAACCCGGTACCGTTGAAACAGCCCAGGGGGAATCCATAGAACACCTCATGAAACGGGTAAAAAGGGAATTGCTCTGGGTTTTAACCAGCAGTGTCGTTGCTTTCGGGCTGGGCCTTATAGCCGGAAATTTCATCAAGTTCTAATATTAATCAGCCAGAGGAGCACGGCAAAAGCAATAAGCGCCAGACGCAGGACACTTACCGCCCTGTCGGCTACTATTTTTTTCATCTTTAACCATTCCGCCAAAGCGCAGGGTAGCACCAGGACTCCAAAAATAAACCGGGCTACCGGGGCAAAAGCGGGATAACCGAGGGTAAAAACCCACAGAATCAGCGCCCAGGCGAAAATGGCCAGGGCAAGTTTTGCAGGGCCGGGCAAATTACGGAAGGACACTGGCTCCACCTCTTTTCCATCTATAGTAAGTTAGATTCCCCCTTTCCCCGGAATTTCCTTCTCCTTTTTACCCGCCCCGGCATATCCTGAAAAGAAAAAGGAGGGCGGGAATTGCAAGTGTCATTGAGAGTGGTTCGTGTCCAAAACAGGGCGCAATTTTCTTCCTTCCTCGGGTTGGCAGAATTAATTTACGGCCGGGGCAGCCAGGCAGCCCTGGCCAACCGGAGGGAAACGGTTCTCCTGTTTGACCCCCGGGCCAACCCGGCGTTATGGCATGTTCGCCTGGCCCTTTTTTTGGCCCTGCAGAACGACAAACCCGTGGGAAGGGTAGCCTGTGCAGTGGATGAATACTGCCGGGAAGAAAACACGGGTTTTTTTGGTGCTTTTGAAGCGGTCCGGGATGAACATATAACCCGGGCTCTACTGGAAGCGGCAGGGAAATGGCTCCGGGAGGAGAAGTGCCAGAGAATGATCGGTCCCGCAATGGTGAACACCAACCAGCGGGTGGGCGTTTTGATTGATGGCTTTTCCGCTCCCCCGGCCTTCGTCCTTCCTTACAATCCTCCCTATTACCGGGAACTTTTCGAAAACTGCGGATGCCAAAAACTGGCAGATCTGCTGGCCTTTCAATGGCTGGCTAAAGAAGCGTTACCGGAGGAAATAAAACGGGCAGCCCGCCGGGCCAGGCGCTACGCGGGAACGGTTGTACGTCCTTTAAATCCTGGTTTGCCCTTAAACCGGGAAGTGGAAGCGGTACATTATATCCTGAACTGCTCCATGAAACAGAACTGGGGCTATATTCCCCTGACCCGCACCGAAGTCTTAGCCATTTTAACTCACTACCAAAGGGTGGCGGATCCCCGCTTACTTCTGCTGGCCCAGGTAGACCATCGCCCGGCGGGAATTTGCTTCTGCATACCCCAACCGGAAAAGTCGGAAGGAAAACCGACCTTTAGACTGGCCCTTTTGGCCGTGGTCCCCGAATTCCGGCAGCGGGGAATAGATGCCCTGCTCCTGGAAGCCTGTCATGCCGCCCTGCCACTCTTCAGCCGGATTGAAATGTCCCAAATCCACGAGGACAACACAGTGGTACTGAAAATGGTGAAAAGGATAACCCCGCATCCACCGGTCAGACGTTACCGGGTATACCAGCGGAACACCCCCTGAGAAAAAAAGTTCCCACTGGCTAGAAGTGGGAAACGGGAAGAAGGAGGTATATGGTTTTTCATGCGTGCGCTCTATATTATGACATAAGCTGACTTTTTTTTCTGTCATCCCGGCGACCATTTTTTTGTCTTATTGGCGACAAACAGCTTGAAGAGGAACAATAGCGCTGGATTACCCAGTTACAGTTCCCGTATTTTTACACCCCGGGCCAAATCTTCCCCTTCCAACTTATACAGGGCATCCAGCAGGGCAACCTGAAAGCTCGCCGGTCCGCGGCTGGTGGCAGCGGCATGCTCTGCGGCCAGGCCGTAATAGGCGAGGGCTGCCGCACCGGCCGTCACGCCGTCAGCTTCCACCGCCCGGAAAGCAGCAATGACACTGGTGGCAGAACAACCCGTACCTGTCACTGTAGTGAGCAGGGCATGCCCGTTAGCCACTGCAATCAATCGCTCTCCATCACTGATGTAATCGGTGGCTCCCGTTACCACAACCACGGTGCCCAAATCACGTGCTACCTGCCTGGCCATTTGACCGGCAGGCACGGAAATTTCTCCGGCATCCACACCTCTGGTCTGCCCGCCGAAACCACTGACGGCA
The DNA here is from genome assembly GCF_030813795.1 of Desulfofundulus luciae. Taxonomy (NCBI): domain Bacteria; kingdom Bacillati; phylum Bacillota; class Clostridia; order Eubacteriales; family Peptococcaceae; genus Desulfofundulus; species Desulfofundulus luciae. Next base: position 42,510 of record NZ_JAUSUX010000009.1, read on the forward strand.
GCGATTTCCGAAGCGTTGCCGCGTAAAATGTCGATATGCAATTCCCTGATAATCCTCTGCGCAGTCGCCGTGCGAAAAGGCGTAGCTCCCGCCCCGACAGGGTCGAAGATAACAGGAATACCTGCTGCACTGGCCGCCCGGCCCGCCAGCAGCATTGCTTCCACTTCGTCTGCCGTAAGCGTCCCCATATTCAACACCACGGCCCGGGCTAAGCGCGCCATGTCAGCCACTTCTTCCCGGGCATAGGCCATTACCGGTGAAGCCCCAACGGCCAGGGTAACGTTGGCGGTCAGATTGGTCACAACCAAATTAGTGATATGGTGTATTAGCGGGCGCACCTCCCGCACCTTTTGCCGCAAAGCAATTACCAGTTCTCCCCAGTTCACAGCGTTATCCCTCCGGAATACCTGTTAATGTTTATCAATTCAATTATTAAAAAACTTACCCGGTAAGTTTTTTACCGGGCAGGTCTATAAGGAAGACTTATGGTATTTTTTCGCCACCAAATTGAAAATTCCTGCAGGGGACGTAACTACTTAGGGAGGTTCGAATTCCACGAAAACCGTGGTTCCCGGCGCCACGCGGCTGCCCGCCCCCGGACGTTGCCGGACGGCCACACCGCTGCCCGAGGCTTTGAATTTTAAGCCCAACTCCTCCAGGATCGAGCCCGCCTTTTTTACCGTAAGCCCGGATAGGTCGGGAATAACCCGCTGTTCCGGAGGCTGGCTGGTAACAATTTGTAAACTAACCGTAGTACCTGGGGAAACACGCTTGCCCGCTGACGGCTCCTGACCGGTCACCAGGCCGGTTTTTCCGGGAGACCAGGACCGCAATCCCCGCTCCTGTAGTAGCCAGCGGGCGTCGGCTACCGGAAAGCCGACCACATTGGGCACGACAACCAGATCATCCTGCTCCGGGGGAGCATGCCGGCTCTCCCGGCCGGGGTCTTCGGGAACCCCCAGGTAGCGCAAGGTATCCCGGACTACGGCGCCAAAAGCCGGAGCGGCCACTTCACCCCCGTGATATTCCTGCCCCCGGGGTTCACCAACCACCACCAGGGCGGCAATGCGAGGGTTGCCGGCGGGGGCGAAACCGGCAAAGGAAGCTACATACTTCCCTTCCACATAGCCGCCCGGACCGGGTACCTGGGCGGTACCTGTTTTCCCCGCTACCCTGTAGCCTTCCACCAGGGCCCGCTTACCGGTTCCTTCAAGAACCACTTTTTCTAATAACCCGGCCAGTTGCCGGGCGGTATCCCTGGAGATAACCTGCCGGATCACCCGTGGAGATATTTCACGGACAGTTTTTCCCGACGCATCCTCCACGGCCCTGACTACATGGGGCTGCATGAGATAACCGCCGTTGGCTATGGCCGAAACGGCAGTTAAAAGCTGGATGGGCGTAACCGCAATGGATTGTCCAATGGCCATGGTAGCCAGGTCCAGCTCCGAGGCCCTTTGTTCAGGCAACACCACTCCCGATTCCTCGCCGGGCAAATCAATGCCCGTGGGGGTTCCAAAACCAAAGCCCCGGACATATTTATAAAACCTCTCCTTGCCCAGTTTTAACCCTACCTGGACGAAAACCGGGTTACAGGAGTTTCCTACGGCCTGGCCAAAAGATTGCGGCCCGTGCCCCTTGCGATCCCAGCAGTAAATCCGCCGCCCATTAACCACAGCATAACCCGGATCATTAAACCAGTCCGTGGGCCGCACCACACCCTCCTCCAGGGCTGCCGCCGCGGTAATCATCTTGAAGGTTGAGCCGGGTTCATAGGTATAGAGGGTGACCGGATTCTTTTCCCAAACCTCCCGGGGAAACTTCTGCCACCGGGAGGGGTCAAAGGTGGGCCGGCTGCCCATGGCCAGAATCTCTCCCGTTTTGGGGTCCATAACCAGAATGGCCGCCCATTTCGGCTGGTAAGCAGAAACAATCCTGTCCAGTTCCCGCTCCACGTAGTACTGGATGGTCTGATCCAGGGTGAGTATCAGGTTGTTTCCCGCTTCCGAAGGCTGTACCACTACCCCGCTCTGGGGAATCTGCCGGCCCTGGGCATCAATTTCCAGCACCATTTTTCCCGGAGTCCCCCGCAATTCCGCATCATAACTTTTCTCCAGGCCATTAAGGCCCTGGTTATCATCCCCCACAAAGCCCAGCAGGGCCGCGGCGAGGTTACCCTGCTTGTAAAAACGGGTACTGGACTCGATAAAACCAAGGCCGCTGATTCCCTGCAACTTCCTGGCCCGGTCGAAATCCACCCCGTGTCCCAGCCAGACAAATGGCCCCCGGCCGGCCAGTTTTTTATACACTTCGTCCCGCCGGACACCCAAAATGGCCGCAACCTTATCCGCCGTACTCCCCGGGTCCTTTATCTGATCAGGATGGGCATAAATGGAATAAGCGGGAACGCTGGTAACCAGGGGGTTGCGATGGCGGTCGTAGATGTTCCCCCGGTTGGGTTGCAGGATAATATCCCTGGTACGAATCTCGGTTGCTTCCCGGCGCAATTGCCCTCCCCATACTATCTGAACCAGGAACAGGCGCGCGATCAGGTAGCTAAAGGCCAGCAACGCCATCAGGAGGAGAATGCCCAGGCGCCGGGAAAAGGTATTTTTAGGAAGAGCCAATCTAAAGTGCCCCCTTCTCCAGGTGACTGCAATCATTAAAGAGGGTTAAGATCCCCTTATCCCAGGAAGAAAACTCAAGGGTAGAAAGGCAGGCATTATTCACTCCCAGGCGCCAGTATTGATTCAAATCCATTCCTAAAACCGTACCCACCAGCGTGCGAATACAGCCTCCATGGCAGACAACCACTACCTGGCCGGTGGGGTGTCTTTCCACTATCTCCCGCACTGCCCGGGTCACCCTCTCCACCACCTCCGCCAGGGTTTCCCCCCCGGGAATGCGCGTGTGCAAAGGATCATGCCACCACTCTTGCAACTCCCGGGCGTAGCGGGCTTTAATTTCCGCCACCGTCAGTCCTTCCCAGGCACCGAAGTTAATTTCCCGCAGGGCCTTTAGGGCCACGACGGGTAGCCCGTGAGGTTCCGCCAGAATGCGGGCCGTGTTCAATGCCCGCTGGAGGTCGCTGGAGTAAAAGGCACTGATATTTTCCCCGCGCAAACGCCTGGCTAGCGCCCGGGCCTGTTCCAGCCCATGCGGGGAAAGGGCGATGTCGCTGTGACCCTGAAATCTAAACTGCGCGTTCCAGATTGTTTCGCCGTGCCTGACCAGATAAATGCGACAGCTCATGATCTCCCCTAAAGCACCTCACGCAATGCTTCCAGGAGGCGCAAGTTTTCCTTGCGCCTCTTTACAGCAATTCGAATGTATCCCTCCGACAGGCCGGGAAAGTTGGCACAGTTACGCACCAGGATTCCCCGGCGTCCCAGTCGGCGGACCAGTTCCCCCGCCGTACATTTAGCGCCAGTTATATCCACCAGCAAGAAATTGGCCGCCCCGGGGAAAGGACGCAGGCCGGGCAAAGAGGAAAGCTCCCGGAACAGGAATTCCCGCTCCCGGGCGACCATATCCCGGGCAGCTTTAATATATTCCTTGTCTTGCAGTCCGGCCACTCCGGCTACCTGGGCCAGGGCATTGACGCTCCAGGGGTCCCTTGCCCGGTCCAGGGCCTCAACCACGTTGGGCTGTGCCGCCAGCACTCCCAGGCGCAAACCGGGAATGGCCAGAATTTTGGTTAAAGAATAAACCAGGATCAGGCTGGAGTTCCGGCCAGCCAGGGAAAGTAAAGTATGACTTTGGGGATCGACCACAAAGTCCATAAAAGCCTCATCAACGATTACCATGGCCTTATATGCGGCGGCCGCTTCCAGCAAAACCTCCAGTTCCAGGCGGGGGACAAGCCCTCCGGTAGGATTATTGGGATTACATAAAAAAAGAGCATCCACCCCCGGCAGCCGCCTTAAAACTTCCTCCATGGGGAAAGGAAAACCAAGGGACGGATCCAGAAAAACATAATTAACTTCCCCCCCGGCAGCCTTTACGGCCAGGGCATATTCGCTAAAGGTAGGGGCAGGAATGAGCACCCGGCGGAAGGAAAAAACCCGGGCCAGCAGGTAAATTAACTCGCTGGCGCCGTTTCCCACCAGAAGGCAAGGGGTATCAACTCCAAGGTGCTCCGCCAGGGCACTTTTTACCCCCCGGCAATCTGGATCCGGGTAATGGCAGATCTGCCACAGGTTAGCCTTAATGGCTTCCAGGACTGACGGGCAGGGACCGAGGGGATTGATATTGGCACTGAAATCCAGAAAATCCTGCGGCGCAAGCCCGTATTCCATGGCCGCCCGTACCAGGTTGCCGCCATGGGGAGGAATGGACTGGTAATCCCTTTCTATATCCTTTTTATCATCGAGGCCCATCATTTGAACCTCCTTTTACCAAAAAGTTACTGGCAGGTAATTGAGCAGAGGATATGCCACCAGCAGCAAAAACACTTCCAGAATTTCATTGATAGCCCCGTAGGTATCCCCGGTGAGACCGCCCAGCCGGCCGGTGAGGTATCGACCAAGCTGGTGAACAAGTACAAGGGAAAGAAACAGCAGAACCAGGCCGACCGGCCCCCCGAGAACGGCCGCTCCCAGGGCACAAAGGGAGGCCAGGGCCAGTTCCCGCCCCCGGGTATGGCGGACCTGCAAAAGTCCAAGGCCCTGCGGCCGGGCATAGGGAAAGCGGGCAATGGCGTAAACCATCCCCCAGCGGCTGATGGCCGGGACGGTTAAGAGCAAGCGGGGCAAAACCTCCCGGGGGAGGCTAAAAAGCAGCGCAAACTTGAGCAATAATAAACATACCAGTCCGAGCACGCCGAAGGCTCCCACCCGGCTATCCCGCATAATTTCCAACATTTTCTCCCTGGACCGCCCGCTGAAAATACCGTCCATGGTATCCATAAACCCGTCCAGGTGCAACCCCCCGCTAAATACGACCATACCCAGTACCAAAAGGGCGGCGGTGACTGCCGGCGGGAACAAGGGTGAAAGACTGAAATAAAGGGCTGTCCAGGCCGCGCCCAGGAAAAGGCCAACCAGAGGGAAAAAAAGAGGTGCCCGCCCGTAAGCCTGCTCATCGAATTCACCCCGGTACACGTAAAACCGGGTCAAAAATTGCAGGGCCATGGCCAGGGTTTTTAGCATCCCATCACCGTTCTTTGCCTTTTATATTGCTCGCAACGGTCAATAAATCGCCGGGCAGCTTCCGGGCAGGCGGCAAAGTGCAGGTGGAGGTAGGAGGCCAGCAGGTTGCCATGGACGTAGCCATCCAGTAACCCCTCCTTATCCCCTTCCCGGTAGAGCACATAAGCCCGGGGGAAGTCCCGGGGCATGCCCTCTATCGAGGAATAGTGAAATTCGTGACCCACCAGCCTTGTTCCGGCCGGGGCCAGGATATTATCGGCCAGTACCCGGGCCTCACAATATCCCAGGGCTACCCGCCGGGAATGCATGCGGCAAATTCCCGGCAACAAACCGGCCATGGGATATTCCCTGCCCTCAAAATCGCAAATGGCCCGGCAAAGATACATCAACCCGCCGCATTCGGCATACACGGGCATACCCTGGTGAAAGGCCCGGCGCAAACTTTCCAGGAACCCTTTATTGGCCGCCAGCCTTTTTAAAAACATTTCCGGAAAGCCACCACCTATGTAAAGGCCATCGAGCTCCGGTGGCAAGGCCGGATCGGAAAGGGCGCTGACAAAAACAATTTCCGCTCCCAAAGCGGCCAGGAGCTCCAGCCCATCCTGGTAGTAAAAGTTAAAGGCGGCGTCCTTTACTATCCCCAGGCGCACCCGGGGGGGCAGAGGTGTGGCGGGAAAAATTACCCGCGGAGTTTCGGGCAGAGGCGGCGCCTGCCGGGCTGCCCCCAGCAAGCAGGAAAGATCCACCCCTTCCTCCAGGATCGCCACCAGCCGCTCTAAATGGTCGGCCAGGGCGTTCTTTTCCACCGCCGGCAGCAGACCAAGGTGCCGGTGGGGAAGGGATATTTCTTCCCGGCGGCCAACCCAGCCCAGCACGGGAACCTCGGCCTGTTTTTCAATGGCCTCCTTGAGCGTTGCGTAGTGCCGGACGCTGCCCACACGGTTGAGCAGCACCCCGACCAAACGCACCCGGGGATCAAAAAGCCGGTAACCCAGGACCAGGGCGGCAGCACTGCGGGACATGGACCGGGCATCCACCACCAGCAAAACCGGGGCATCGAGGGTTTTAGCCACCTCCGCCGAGCTACCCCGCTCCGTAGTCCCTTTGCCGTCGTAAAGACCCATAACCCCCTCGATTATACAGAGGTCCGCTCCGGAAGCGACGCGGGTAAACACCTCCCGCACTCCGTCCGCCCCTAAAAAAAAGGTATCCAGATTGCGGGAAATCCGTCCGGTGGCCGCGGTGTGGTAGCCGGGATCAATATAATCCGGACCCACCTTGAAAGGCTGGACCGCAAAACCCGCGCGGGTAAAGGCGGCCATCAGGGCCGTGGCCAGAGTGGTTTTACCGGCCCCGCTGTGGGTAGCGGCAATTAAAAGGCGCGGTATGTTCAAAGAGTCCTGCCCCCCTCATAAAAGTGAGTAAAAAAAGAGTAATTTCACAGCTAAACCGCTGAGCACCGCCAGGGCGGCGGTGAGGTAGAGCATGTCCACCGCCTGCCGGATGTGATCTATCTGCGGCGGGTGGCCGGATTCGTTTAAGTAGGCCCGAAAGGAAGCCTGCTCGCCATAATAATTCAGCCCCCCCAGGCGTATCCCCAGGGCGCCGGCCATGGCCGCCTCTGGAATGCCGCTGTTGGGACTGGGATGACGCGGGGCATCTTTTCTTATGGCCTGCCAGGCCTCACCAGCCCTGCGTCCGGAAAGCCAGGCTGCCGCCACCAGCAACAGCCCCGCCCAGCGTGCAGGCAAAAAATTGGCCACATCGTCCAGCCGGGCCGAGGCCCAGCCCAGATCCCGGTACAGGTCGTTACGGTAGCCCACCATGGAGTCAAGGGTATTCACCGCCCGGTAGGCCATGGCCAGGGGCGCTCCGCCAATCAGGGCGTAAAAGAGGGGGGATACAAAACCATCGACAATGTTTTCGGCCACCGTTTCCACCGTAGCCCGGGCAACTTCCCGGGCATCCATGCGGTGCGTATCCCTGCCGACTATAAAGCCTACCTGCCGGCGAGCCAGATCAAGAGCGCCCCGGGACAGGGGACGCAGCACATCCCGGGCCGCCCCGGCCAACCCCCGGACGGCAAAGGTGGTGGAAATCAGCCAGACCTCCAGTCCCAGGGCCAGCCAGGGATGCACAAGGGCAGCCAGGCTGACCAGAAGGTACGCGGCCAGGTAACTGCTCCCCACCACAACGGCCGCCAGGACCACCCCTGCGACTCGCAGAGAAAAGGGATTCTTAGCTACCCGGCGGAGAATTTTTTCAAGCCCGGCAATGATTTTACCGATAATCACTACCGGGTGGGGAAGCCAGCGCGGGTCTCCCACCAGCAGGTCCACAAGGTAAGCAGCCACTACCTGGAGCATGTCCCGTTACCTGGCACAAATCCAAACACCCAGGCCTGTCGCCCCTTTCCGTGCATTCTTGCAGAATTGCATACCGCCGCTCCCGCCCTTCCGTAATTGCGGCAATGGATAATGGCTAACTCACACGGCCCTGGACTTGGGTCCAGGCAAACCGAGGAGCTGGTAAATCCTGTCCATATCCAGGCTTCCCCGCACTACAGCGGCCAGCCGGTCATAATCCCGTTGCCGCTGCTCCAGGTGGCTGGTACCTTCCTGCTCCAGGGGAGCCAGCCCCTTTTTTATCCTTAAAGCGTTAAGCAACTGCCGGCGGAAGCCATCGTGATCAAACAGGCCGTGGATATAGGTTCCAAAGACCAGCCCCCGTTCATCCTGCGCCCCATCCGGGCAATCCACCGCTTCCCCGGAACGCCGGTGGATATGAAAGGCCGGTACGGCCCCGGGCCCCAGTTGGGTGCGTCCCATGTGAATCTCGTAACCCACTACCCTTTGTCCCCGGGCCGGTGATAAAAGGGGGCCTCTGCCGGTGACTGTGGCCTCCACCTGGGTGGTCACCTTTTCCGGCTCAAAGGCGGTGCTGATATCCAGCAATCCCAGTCCTTCTATTCTGGGAATGCTGGACTCGGTGTGATAGGGATCGGCCAGTTCTTTGCCCAGCATCTGGAAGCCGCCGCAGATGCCGATTACCGGCACTCCTTCCCGGGCCAACCGGCATATTTCGCCAGCCAGGCCCGATCGCTTTAAAGAAACCAGATCCTCAATGGTGTTTTTGCTTCCGGGAAGGATGATCAGATCTGGCCGCCCTAAAGGGGTTCCTTTCCCAATATAACGCAAATTTACATCGGGCTCGTCCTCCAGGGGATCAAAATCAGTAAAATTGGAAATATGGGGCAGGTGAATGACGGCAACTTCCACTTCCCGCCTGGAAGGTGTCCGGCTTCTACGCAGGCATTCCTCAGAAACAGTATCTTCTTCCTGCACCCGGAAGCCTTCAAAGTAGGGAACTACCCCCACCACCGGTATGCCTGTTTTTGCTTCCAGGAAGTCCACCGCCGGCTGAAAGAGTTTTAAATCCCCGCGAAACTTATTGATAATGATCCCCGCCACCCGCCGCCGATCCTCTTCCGGAAGCAATTCCAGCGTGCCAACCACCGCGGCCAGGGCGCCACCCTTGTCTATATCGGCGGCAAGAAGCACCGGGGCCTCCGCCAGCCGGGCCACCCGCATGTTCACAATTTCCGTAGCCTGGAGGTTGACCTCTGCCGGGCTTCCGGCACCCTCTATGGCCACGATCTCATAACAGCGGCGAAGCCGGTCCAGGGCCTGGCATATAATTTCCCATGCCTTTTGGGCATAGCCGTTATGATATTCCCGGGCGGAAAGGTTTCCTACTGGCCGGCCCAGGACAATCACCTGGGAGGAGGCCTGTCCCGTGGGCTTGAGCAAAATGGGGTTCATGTCCACATGCGGCTCTATCCCGGCGGCCTCGGCCTGCACCACCTGAGCCCGGCCCATCTCACCCCCATCCCGGGTTACAAAAGAGTTCAGGGCCATGTTCTGGGACTTAAACGGGGCCACACGATAGCCATCCTGGTAAAAGATGCGACAAAGGGCGGCCACCAGGACACTTTTGCCCACGTGTGAAGCGGTTCCCTGCACCATAATGGTCCTGGCCAGCATATATAAGCTACCTCCTTTTGAATACCAGGGATTTGATTTCCACGGGCAGACCGGCCACCACCAGGTAAACCTCCTCCGCCTCTTGAGCCAGGAGCTGGTTTACCCGCCCCGCCACATCGCGAAACGAACGGCCAAGGGCATTGTCCGGTACCAGGCCCATTCCTACTTCATTGGCTACCATAATTACGCGGGCCGGCGAGGCGGCAGCAGTCCTGCCCAATTGCCGGGCCTGTTCCAGGATGAAACTTTCTTTATCTTCCGCTGTACTGCCGGAGGCGGGCAGACTTTCGTCCAGCAAGAGATTGGTCACCCACATGGTCAAACAGTCGATTAAAAGGATGTCTGCCCGTCTTTCGTATTCCTTGATTACCCTTTCCAGTTGGTGGGTTTCTTCTACCGTAAGCCAGGCGGCAGGACGGCGCCGGCGGTGACTAACGATCCGGCGGGCCATTTCATCGTCACCGGCAGCAGCCGTAGCTACATAAACAACCCTTGAACCGGAAGAAGCGGCCAGTCCTTCGGCAAAATTGCTCTTGCCACTCCTGGCACCGCCAAGAACAAGCACCAGAGCCATAACAACACCCCTTAAAACAAAAACCCCAGCCTTCGAAAGACCGGGGAAAATTGTGCCAGGCCACTCCCTAGCCCCGAACAGACGCCATGCCCCTTTTCTCACGAAGGGGGCAAAGGCACCCGCAGGCAGGTATCCTGGCTCCCGGATCATCGCCTGCCCTACGCCTTCCCTGGCGGTGGCATTGCAGGGCTGCTTCCCGGTTACAGTGGCGGAGACCGCTCAGGAATTTCACCTGATTCCCTATTCTCCCCGTTGGGGCACCTGCAGGCCGGAAAATTATTTTATTTGCTAATTCGCCATTTTTTAAAAAAATCCTCTTGAAGTTAAAATTTTTCTATGTACTCTTTTACTCGCTGGACCAATTCTTCAATCAGGTGGGGCAGGGGTTCGGCACGCAGTCCCACCAGTTCCACAGATCCCCGTACCAGGGGCAACAAAATTTTTTTTGCCGGGCTCGCGGCGAGGGCCGTGGCCATGGCCGGTGTTAACTCCCCCATCATGGCGTGGGGGAAAAGAATGCTTACCGGACCCACGATCAGGTCTACCCGAGGCGCATTGTAGATTACCGCATTTTCACCGGTGGCTCCCTCGTTGGCGCCGGCCCGGAGCATCACCGAAGTAGCCAGGGCATTGGTTCCCAGGGCCAGAATATCCACATCCTCGGGCAATTCCCGGCGCAACCTTTCCATGATATGCTTGCCTATACCGCCGCCCTGCCCGTCCACTACAGCAATACGCATAATCTTCGCTCCTAAACCTTTAGTTTCAAACACAACTTAAACGGGGCTTATCCCCGCTTACACCGGTGCTTCACGTAAGATGTAAACCCCGGCCTGCTGTGGACCGGATCCCGCCGGCGCAACGAAGGCGGTGTGAAACCCGTTTAACCGCCGCGAGAATCCGGCTGCCTAGCTTCAACAGAATCACGGGACAGGTAATCCTTAAGTCTTGATTCCAGTTCAAGGATTTGTAAATTTTTTCGTAAAAGGGACCGGGCGTAACGATAATTAGCCCGGTGCAGCCGCTTATTCTCCTTTTCCAGCCGGTCCAGGAAGGCAGATTTTTCTCTATCCATCCGTTCGATTAAATTCATCAACACCCGGCGGCTCAAACGGAGCTGTTCCACCTTCTCCTCCAGTTCCTGGATCCGCCGTTGCATTTCAAGCACATCCATCGATCCACCACCCCAGGCAGCAGGTCTGTTTTTAGTATATGCCGCCCCTGGTGGCAATAGACGAATGGCTACCGGAAGGAAAATGCCCTGCCAATGCGTTCCACTGCCTCGACCAGCAGTTCCTCTTCCTGGACCAGGGCCATGCGCACATAGCCCTCCCCCATGGCTCCAAAGGCCAGTCCGGGAACGACCAGCACCCCAGCCCGCTCCAGCAAGTCCAGGGCAAACTGCCGCGAGGAAGTATATCCCGCCGGCAGGGGAGCCCAAACAAACATGGAGGCGTTGGGTTTGGGCATATGCCAGCCATAACGGGCCAATCCTTCCACCAGCACATCCCGCCGGCGCTGGTAAATGCGGGCCGTCTCTTCCACGCAATCCTGGGGACCTTCTAAGGCCGCAATGCCCGCCTCCTGAACCGCCCGGAATACACCGTAGTCAATGTTGGACTTGATGCGGGCAAGGGCGGCCAGCACATCCCGGTTGCCCACGGCAAAGCCTATCCGGCAGCCTGCCATATTATAGGTCTTGGACAGGGAATAGAACTCAATACCCACTTCTTTGGCACCGGGAACTTCCAGAAAACTCATGGGTTTAAATCCATCGTAAGCCAGCTCGGCATAGGCCACGTCATGGCAAACCAGAATATCGTAATGGCGGGCAAAATCGACCACGTGTTCAAAAAATTCGCGGTTGGCCGAAACAGCCACCGGATTGTTGGGGTAGTTGAGCCACATTAACCTGGCCCTGCGGGCCACTTCCCCGGGGATGGCCGACAAATCGGGCAGAAAATTGTTTTCGGCCAGAAGGGGCATGGGGTAGATTTCCCCGCCGGCCAAGAGAATGCTGCAGGCATAAATGGGATAGCCTGGGTCGGGAACCAGGGCCACATCTCCCGGGTTAATATAAGCCAGGGCGATGTGAGCCAGGCCGTCCTGGGAACCCATTAAGACCAGCACTTCATGATCCGGGTCCAGTTCCACCCCAAAGCGCCGCCGGTACCAGCGGGCCAGCGCCTGGTGCAGGGCTGGCAGGCCTTCCAGGGGATAACGGTAATTAAGTGGGTTATCAATTGCCCGGTGCAGGGCGGCAATGATGTGGGGAGCCGGCGGGCGATCCGGGCTGCCCACACCCAAATTTATCACCTTTAGCCCCCGGCCTTCCACCTGTTTCTTATACTGCTCCATCTCGTTAAAAATGGCCGACTCCAAACCTTTTATACGCTGTGCTACTTCCATGTCCCCACCCCGTTTGACAACAAGTTTAAGCTTCCGGGCCTTGCCGGGCCAGTTCCTTTAATATAGATATCACTTCATCCGGCGCCGTGGACGCCCCCAGGCGGTTATATTCCCGGTGGTCCGAACCGTGGTAGTCGGAACCTCCGGTGGCCACCAGGCGGTAGCGCCGGCAGAGCCTCTCGTAATGCCACACCATCTCTTCAGGATGGGACGGGTAATATACTTCAAGACCCTGTAACCCTTCGGCAACCAGCCGGGGGATGAGGTGATCGCAACGGGCCAGGCCGGGATGGGCCAGCACCGCCACCCCGCCCGCCCGGCGAAGCAGGTGCACCGCCTCCCGGGGAGTATATTTGTACCTGGGCACATAAGCTACCCGATCCTTGCCGATGTATTTCTCAAAAGCTTCCGCTACCGTGGTCACGGCCCCCGCCTGAACCAGAGCCCGGGCCACATGGGGGCGCCCCACCGCTCCTCCCCCGGCCAGCTCCAGCACCTGTTCCACTTCCACCGGTATTCCCAGGGAGCGGAGCCGTTCCACCATCTTTGCCACCCGTTCCACCCGTGCCCGGCGAAAAAGGGCAAGCCGGGCCTGCAGTTCAGAATAATCCATATGGAAAAGATAGCCCAGGATATGTATTTCGTGGCCCTCTTCCTCTGTACTCAGCTCCACTCCAGGCAAAACCGGAAAAGAAAGCTTTGTACCCGCGTCCAGGGCGGGAAGAAGGCCATCAACGGTATCGTGATCGGTGATGGCCAGGGCAGAAAGACCTGCCCTGCAGGCCTTTTCCACAACCTTTCCAGGATCGTCGGTGCCATCGGAAGCGGTGGTATGTACGTGCAGGTCACAGGGCAATTATTTCACCTCATTCGACACGATTGGCGGTTGTTCCTGCCCGGGTAAAACCTGATGCAGTACCCGCAAGAAGTTACCCCCCAGGATGGCAGAAATCTCTTCGGCCCGGTATCCCCGCTGCCACAGGGCACGGGTTAAGGAGGGCAGGTGGGAGACGTCTTCCAGTCCCGGGGTGACATTTTTAATACCGTCAAAGTCGGAACCTATTCCCACACAGCCCACCCCTCCCAGGGCGACCATGTGATCCAGATGATCCAGCAATTTGTCCAGTGAAGGCTCCGAGGGATGGACGAATTCGGGACAAAAGCACAGCCCTATTACTCCACCGCGGGCGGCCAGGGCACGGATCTGGTCGTCGCTTAAGTTGCGGCGGTGATTGCAAACATGTCTGGTGTTGGCGTGGGAGGCAATCACGGGCCGGGTGGATACTTCTAGCACATCCCAGAAACCGGCCTCGGATAAATGGGAGACATCCACCAGCATCCCCAGCCGGTTCATTTCCCGCACCACCTCCCGCCCGAAACGGGTTAAACCACCCCGGGTCTCCTCTTCGGCCACCCCGTCGGCCAGTTCGTTGCGCCCGTTCCAGGTCAGGGTCAGGCTTCTCACCCCCAGGCGGTAAAACATGCGCAGCACCTCGAGACAACCGCCCAGGGCCTCCCCACCCTCTATGGCCAGCAGGGCACCGATCTTGCCTGAAGCCCGGGCCGCCGCAATGTCGTCAAAACAGGTAACCAGCATTAATTCTTCCCGGTTGGCCTCCAGTTCACTATAAAACCTGTCGAGAAGCGCCATGGCCCTGGCCACGGCCCGCTCCCGGTGGGCCGGGGCAATAAAGGCAGCAAAAAACAGCACATCGACGCCTCCCCGGCGCAAGCGGCTTAAATCCACATGCCCGCCCTTTCCCTCCTCCGATAAATGACGGTTTTGAATCTCCATAGCCGTGAGCACATCACAATGGGCATCTACCACCAGGCTGTGGTAATGCAGGGATAACCAGTCCACCCGTCCATTCACTCCCAAGAGCAAACTAAAAAACCTGTTTATTCGTCGAACGGAATAAACAGGCCGCCTGCACAAAATTTACTATTTCAGCTTTTATCTGGGCTCTACTATTAATTTGATGGCCGTTCTTTCTTCTCCGTCAATAATAATATCGGTGAAGGCAGGTATGCAGATCAGGTCCATTCCATGGGGCGCTACGAATCCTCGGGCAATGGCTACCGCTTTTACGGCCTGGTTAAGGGCACCGGCACCGATGGCCTGTATTTCCGCACAGCCACGCTCACGGAGAACCCGACCAGGGCTCCAGCGACAGAATTTGGGTTGGACTTTGCTGAAACTTTTAATACTTCCATGCACCAAAGACCTCCTTCTTCTGTGAAATATTTTTCCGGTACCTGCTGTATTTCGTAAAATATATATTCGCTAAGGTCAAAAAAATTCCTTTTTTATGACGCACCCTTTCGGAATCTTTTTTCTAACTTCTGATTATTCGAAATTTTGTATCCTCCTGACTTCCCGCGCCTCACCGGTTTCATCGTCAATATCGATGACCACCGCATTGAACTGGTAGGGCCCGGAGGCTACCTCAAAACGGCGGGGCAACTGGGTGAGAAACTTGCCCAGCACCAGCTCCTTTTTAACGCCAATCACCGAATCCCGGGGACCGGTCATGCCTACATCGGTAATGTAAGCCGTGCCACCGGGTAGAATGCGTTCATCGGCCGTCTGGACGTGGGTATGGGTACCGCAAACTGCCGATACCCGTCCGGCCAGATACCAGCCCATAGCCATTTTTTCCGAGGTGGCTTCGGCATGAAAATCCACCAGGATAACCCTAGTTACCCCCCCCAACTGGGCGAGCAACTGGTCTGCCTTGCGGAAAGGACAATCAAGTTCGGGCATAAAAACGCGTCCGGCCAGGTTTAAAACGGCCACCCTTCTATTGCGTCCGGTCTCATATACGTAAAAACCCGCCCCCGGTACCCCGGGAGGATAATTGGCCGGGCGCAAGATCCTTCTTTCCTGTTCGATAAGGTCAAAGATTTCCTTGTGATCCCAAACGTGGTTGCCCATGGTGATGACATCAACGCCGCTGGCCAGAAGTTCCCTGGCCACTTCCCGGGTTATGCCGTTGCCTCCGGCGGCATTTTCACCGTTGGCCACAACAAAATCGATGTCCAGCTCACGCTGTAACCCGGGCAGGTTTTCTTTTAAAGCCCGCCTGCCGGGGCGGCCTACAATATCGCCGATGAAAAGCAAACGCACTGGAGGTTTTCCCCCTGGTCACTTGTTAAAAACCAGTACACGACCATCCTCACGAAAGGCAAAAAGATGCTTCTCTTCAGCAGTGACGCGCATGCTGTCAAGCATATGTTCAATAATTTCTTCCTGGATCAGTAGATCCTCTTCAAAGAGGGAATCATTGGCTTCGGTAACCAGGTTATCGTCTAAAAGCTGGCGCAAAAGCTGCACGATAAGGGCTATTTCTTCCTGAACCAGGGTTTCCACATCGCGCTGAACCTCAATTATGGTCAGGTGGCCGCAAATTTGATGGTCGATGAGGCTGACCCGGATCTGTTTGCCTTCCAGCATGCTGAAAACCTCTATACTATCAAGCAGCTTTTCTTTTACTGCTGCTATTTCCCGGCGATTAAGGACCCGGGAAGCAATGAAGGTAAACTTCAAAACCTGCCTGCCGGGATCAAAATTAATGGTGGCCACCTCGGGATAACGCACCAGAATGGAAATTAACAGTCCCACACTATCCGTAACGTCTTCCCTGCCCGTAACCAAAAAAGTCACCTTCCTTTTGTCCTCATACCAGCAATACGTTTAAAATTCGGTTTTATCGTCCGAGTTCCTGCCTCTTCCCGGAGGCAGCCCAAAAAAAATTTATTCCATGAAAGGGAAATGACCCCTGTACGGGGTCACTTTGCGTAATCCACCACCCGGGTTTCCCGTATAATGGTCACATTAATCTGGCCCGGGTAATCCAGTTCTTTTTCGATTTTCTTGGCAATTTCCCGGCTCAGGCGAACGGCTCCCAGGTCATCAATCTTATCTGGCTTAACCATAATCCTGATCTCCCGCCCTGCCTGGATGGCATAGCATTTTTCCACACCCTCAAAGGAGCCGGCGATCTCTTCCAGCTTCTGCAGCCTCTTGATATAAGCTTCCAGGGTTTCCCGCCGGGCCCCCGGCCGGGCCGCCGATATGGCATCGGCCGCCTGTACCAGCACCGCAGTAATGGTCTGGGCTTCCTGATCCCCATGGTGGGCGGCAATGGCGTTGATCACCTCGGGATGCTCGCGGTACTTTTTGGCCAGCTCCACGCCAATGGATACGTGGGGACCCTCTACCTCGTGGTCCACCGCCTTGCCAATGTCGTGCAACAAACCGGCCCGTTTGGCTGTTTGCACATCCACACCCAGTTCAGCGGCCATCAATCCGGCCAGGTGGGCCACTTCGATGGAATGTTTGAGGACGTTCTGCCCGTAGCTGGTACGGAATTTTAACCGGCCCAGGAGAGTAACCAGCTCGGGATGCAAACCGTGCACCCCGGTTTCGAAGGTGGCCTGTTCCCCGGCCTCGCGAATTTGGGCTTCCACTTCCTTGCGGGCCTTCTCCACCATTTCTTCAATCCGGGCGGGGTGAATGCGCCCGTCAACGATGAGCTTTTCCAGGGCAATCCGGGCAATTTCCCGCCGGATGGGGTCAAACCCGGATAGAATAACCGCTTCCGGAGTGTCGTCGATAATTAAATCGATCCCGGTTAGAGTTTCAAAAGCGCGAATGTTGCGCCCTTCCCGGCCAATGATGCGCCCCTTCATCTCATCGCTGGGCAGGGGAATAACCGCCACCGTAGTTTCGGTGACGTGATCCGCGGCACACCGCTGAATGGCCAGGGAAATAATCTCCCGGGCGCGCCTTTCCGCCTCCTCCCGGGCCTTGTTTTCCACATCCTTGATCATCAGGGCCGCTTCGTGTTGCACTTCCTTTTCAATGTCGGCAAGTAGCTGCTGGCGCGCTTCCTCTGAAGTCAGCCCCGAGATCCGTTCAAGTTCGCTAACCTGTTGTTGATAAATCTCGCTTAAACGCGCTTTTAGACTTTCAATCTCTGCCTCCTTGCGGTTAAGGGCTTCTTCTTTGCGTTCAATGGACTCGATTTTGCGATCGAGGGTTTCCTCCTTTTGCAACAGCCGCCGTTCCAGGCGTTGCAGCTCGGACCGGCGCTCCTTGTTCTCCCTCTCCATTTCATTACGTAACCGCAAGACTTCTTCCTTAGCCTCAAGGATGGCTTCCCGTTTTTTCGCTTCTGCAGCCTTTTCTGCCTCTTCTATTATCTTCCTGGCTTCAGTTTCGGCCGAAGCAATCTTGGCCTCTACCAGGTACTTGCGAACCAGATACCCAATGGCAAAAGCAACCACTGCGGCGATCACTGTTACGGCTACGGTAATGGCTTGCAAATTATCTCACCTCCTTAACGCATGCTCCCTGCAGGCATCCCAAGCTTTTTAGCCCGCCGGGCCTGCCGGGATGTCACAGGTATACAAAAAAAAGACCGAGTCAAGCTCGGTAGAAAAAGAATCGGTACTACTTTTGTTTCGGCCACGGGCAGAAAAACCCCTCTAACCCCTTTTTTAGAGGTTATTCTTGAGGTTATGTCCTTCCCTTTGGGAAGGTTGTATCTATTTCAAACCCGCACCAGTAGTAACCAATTCTACTTTCTCCCAACGATAATTCTATATATTTTATTAGAGAATGTCAAGGTTCATCCCTCACTGGCAACGGGCAATATAACTGGTTGCTGTTAACATCACTGCGGTTCAAAATTACTCCTCTGTGGTTTGATCCCCTGCTGAAGGCATCTTAATGCCGCCCACCTGTAGTTGCTGGCGGATTTTTTGCTCAATTTCCCGGGCTACCTCGGGGTGATCCCGCAAGTATTCCTTCACATTCTCCCGGCCCTGTCCCAGCCGTTCCTCTCCGTAAGAATACCAGGTACCGCTTTTGGTGACGATCTTCATCTCTGTGGCCAGATCCAAAAGCGTCCCCTCCCTGGAAATCCCCGTACCATACATGATATCAAAATCTGCCTGCTTAAAGGGCGGAGCCAGCTTGTTTTTAACTACCTTCACCCGGGTCCGGCAGCCAATGATGTCCGAACCCTGCTTTAGTGCTTCCAGCTTGCGCACCTCCAGGCGTACGGAAGCGTAAAACTTTAGCGCCCTGCCGCCGGGTGTGGTCTCCGGGTTGCCAAACATTACGCCCACCTTTTCCCGCAACTGGTTGATAAAAATGGCCGTGGTGCGGGATTTACTGATGGCACCGGTTAGTTTGCGCAGGGCCTGGGACATCAGGCGGGCCTGCAGGCCGACCTGGAGCTCGCCCATTTCCCCTTCAATTTCCGCCTTTGGCACCAGGGCCGCCACCGAGTCGATGACCACCACGTCTATAGCACCGCTCCGTACCAGCGCTTCACAGATCTCCAGGGCCTGCTCGCCGGTATCGGGCTGGGACACCAGCAGATTTTCAATATCCACCCCCAGGTTTTTGGCGTAGACCGGATCCAGGGCATGTTCCGCATCAATAAAAGCTGCTATGCCGCCGGCTTTTTGGGCTTCGGCGATGATGTGCAGGGCCACGGTGGTCTTGCCTGAAGACTCCGGGCCAAAGATTTCCACCACCCGGCCCCGGGGCACTCCGCCAACCCCCAGGGCAATGTCCAGGGACAGGGCCCCGGTGGGAATCACCTCCACGTTGAGCCTGGCAGTCTCGCCCAGTCTCATGATGGCCCCTTTACCGAAATTCTGCTCAATTTTACTTAAGGTCGCTTCCAGTACCTTTAATCTCTCATTGGACATTCTCAACACCACCTTAAAAAAGTAAGTACCCACCGGGTTCGGCCAAAAAGGCCTGGCCAAAACTAACACGATGGATTATGATTATGATCGTGCGGAAAGGAGAGTACAGGTAAAAATGAACAAAAGATATTTCCTGCTGGGGGTCAAGGACGCCCTGCCTGTTGTGCTGGGCTACCTCCCCCTGGGCATGGCCTTCGGGGTGCTGGCCCGCTCCGGCCACCTTTCCATTGGCCAGGTGCTGGCCATGTCTTTAATAATCTATTCCGGCTCGGCCCAGTTTATTGCCGTGGGCATGCT
The DNA here is from genome assembly GCF_030813795.1 of Desulfofundulus luciae. Taxonomy (NCBI): domain Bacteria; kingdom Bacillati; phylum Bacillota; class Clostridia; order Eubacteriales; family Peptococcaceae; genus Desulfofundulus; species Desulfofundulus luciae. Next base: position 61,709 of record NZ_JAUSUX010000009.1, read on the forward strand.
GGGAACCGGGGCAGCCCCGGCCAGCATTATGGCCACAGTTATGCTGGTCAATTCCCGCTTGATACTTTTAAGTGCCTCCCTGGCATCCCATCTTTCCCGTGTGACCGCTCCCGTGCTCTCTTTCCTGGCTCACGGGATCACCGATGAAACCTACGCCGTGGCTGTGGGCCGGATGGGTGAAAAACCCGCTAACCGGTGGTACCTCACCGGGTTGTTCGTCACCGCCCACATGGCCTGGTTAGGAGGCAGTGCGGCGGGAGGAATACTGGGCAGGTTGCTGGGGGATACTGCCCGCTGGGGGTTTAACTTTGCCCTCACGGCCATGTTTGTCTGCCTGTTAATCTTGCAGTTGAAAAACAATGTCACCATCATGGTAGCCTGCCTGGCCGGGCTGGTTTCGGTCGTGGTGGCCTCCATGATCGGCGGCGGATGGAATATCATTGTGGCCACTATCCTGGCCGCTACGGTGGGGGTGTTGATGGAAAAATGGGAAAAACCGTCTGGGCAATCATCCTCGGTATCGCCGCGTTAAATTACCTGTTCCGGGTGACCCCGCTTTTACTTTTAAGCCGGATCCGGATCCCTCCGCTCTGGGCCAGGTGGCTGGGTTACGTACCGGCAGCCGTGCTGGCGGCCCTGGTTGCCCCGGAAATTTTTCTGGCCGGGGGGAAGCCGGCACTAACGCTCGAGAACAAGAACCTCCTGGCCGCCATTCCTACTTTTCTGGTGGCCGTCAAAACCAGGAGCTTACTTTTCACCCTGCTGGTGGGCGTGACCTCCATGATCCTTTTAAATGCCCTGGGCTAGGACCGGGCGAGTAAATACAGGCGGATCATGTTCAGGGCAGCGTTGGCAGCCCCCTGTCTCACCGCCTGGCGGTGGCCGGGAAAGTGAAACTCCCGGCAACTGGTACCATCGGGGGCAGCCAGGGCAATATAAGTCAGCCCCACCGGTTTGGCCGGGGTGCCCCCACCCGGCCCGGCAATACCTGTAATGGACAGCCCTAAATGTGCTCCGGCAAGGGATCTCACTCCTTCGGCCATGGCCACGGCAGTCTGCTGGCTTACGGCACCGTGGGCCTGAAGAGTCTCGAGCGGGACACCCAGGACTTTTTCCTTAACCCGGTTATCGTAAGCCACAATGCTGCCCAAAAAATATTCGGAACTGCCGGGTACGGAGGTTAAGCGGGCGGCAGTCAATCCACCGGTACAGGATTCCGCCAGGGCGCAGGTCAAGCCCTTTTGAGCCAGCAACCGTCCCACCACCTCCTCCAGGACGTCGTCATCCATCCCAAACAGGTAACCGGCCAGGCGTTCCCGCACCTTCTCCAGCAACCCGGTGATCATTTGCTCGGCGGCAGCACCGTCGGCAGCCCGGGCACTAATGCGCACATGCACTTCGCCGGGCTGGGCCACGTAGGCTATTCCGGGGTTACCCTGCCCCCCCAGGTCGCCGATGAGCTCCTGAACCTCTGATTCGGAGATACCGGTCACCTTGAGCAATCTGGTGCGGGTAACCATCCCCGGGTTGCCCAGGGAGGCCAGGTAGGGAACCACCGAGTTTTCAAACATGGCTTTTAGCTCCCGCGGCGGTCCGGGAAGGAGGATGACCACCTTGCCCTGGTGTTCCAGCAGGGCCCCCGGGGCGGTACCTACGGGATTGGGCAACACTCTTGCCCCTGCGGGGAAGTAGGCCTGCCTGGCCATACTTTCGAACACGGGCGTCCCCCGCCGGGCCATGAACTCCCGGAGCCACTGCAGCGTTGGCTCATCGAGTACCATGGGCAACCCCAGCACCCGGGCTACCGTATCCTTGGTCAGGTCATCGGTGGTGGGACCCAGACCGCCGGTAACAATGATGAGATCCGCCCTTTCCAGGGCGGCTTTTAGAACCTGGGCCAGACGGTCCCAGTTATCGCCCACAGTGGTGTGCAGGATAACCTCAATCCCATGGGCCGCCATTTGCCGGCCCAGATACTGGGCATGGGTATTCAGCACCTCTCCTAAAAGCAGTTCGGTGCCGGTGAAAATTAGCTCGGCCTGCATGTGCTCACTTCCTCGCCTTCCTCTTCCTGCTTGCCTCTCCTTCATTTATCTTTTCGCCAGGACCACTCGAAACCCTCCCGCCCCCGGAAAAATGTAGTACGGGGAGGTCAGAAGACGACCTCCCCTCCATCAATTTGCCCCTTTGTCTCCCCTGTTATGCAACCGGCGGGTTGATCAAACTACGGAACTCCTCGCCGGTAACCTTTTCCTGTTCCAAGAGCAACTGGGCCACCCGTTCCAGGACACTCCGCTTTTCACTCAGGTAGGAACGTACCCGTTCCTCCTGGGCCCGCAAGATTTCCGTAAGCACCCGGTAACGCAAGCCGCCGGGGAGGCTTTCCACATCCACCACACCCAGACGGGACATGCCGTTTCTGATAATCTGCTCCGCCACGCGGGTGGCCTCCCGGAAATCGTTGCCGGCGCCGGTGCTGCGATTGCCCAGGATCAATTCCTCGGCCACCGCTCCGGCCAGCATGACAGCAATCTGATTCTCCAGGTAGTCCCTGGTGTACAAATAGGTGTCGTCTTCGGGGATCTGGCGCATGTAACCCAGGGCCTGCCCCCGGGGAGTAATGGTCAGGGTGGATACGGAACCACTTCTCACCAGCTCACTTAAAAGGGCATGGCCGGCTTCGTGGATGGCCACCCGCCTCAACTCGGCCGGGGCGGGCCGGCGATCCAGCCGGTCGCCCATCATGACCTTATCCACTGCTTCGTGGAAATGCCGCTGGTGGATGACTTCGCAACCCTCGCGCATGGCCAGAATGGCTGCCTCATTGGCCAGGCTCTCCAAATGGGCACCGCTGAAGCCAAAGGTTTCCTTGGCCAGAGCCTCCAGGGAAACATCATCAGCCAGGGGTTTATTTTTGGTATGCAGCTTTAAAATTTCCAGCCTTCCCTGCTTGTCCGGCAAATCCACCCTTACCTGGCGGTCAAAGCGACCGGGCCTTAACAGGGCAGGGTCCAGCATATCCACCCGGTTGGTGGCCGCCACCACCAGTACCTGTACCTTGTCATCCACCCTCAGGCCGTCCATCTCCACCAGCAGCTGGTTAAGGGTCTGATCATATTCGTGGTGGCTGGCGGTTTGGCCCCGCTTGGCCCCGAGAATATCGATCTCGTCAATAAAGATCAGGGCATGCTTCTTGCCCTGCTTTAACGCGCTTTCCCGGGCCGCCTGGAAGAGGCGCCTTACCCGCTGGGCACCTACCCCGGCATACATTTCGATAAATTCCGAACCGCTGCAGGCCACAAAAGCGGCATCGGTATAACTGGCCGCCGCCCGGGCCAGCAGGGTTTTCCCTGTGCCGGGCGGCCCCGTCAACAAAATGCCCTTTAAAGGCCTGATACCCAGCTTTTGAATATGGTGATAGTTTTTAATAAAATCAAGGGCCTCACGCAATTCCTGAATGGCCGCCGCCTGGCCGCCGATATCGGCAAAGGAAATCTCTTGCCGGGAAATCACCTGTTCACCCGCAAAGTTGCGGGCCAGCAGGCCGCGGGACCGGGCCACATAATATAAACCCGCCCCGGCCGCGCCCACAAAGATCAGGGGAGTTACATCATGGCCGTTAATGAGCAGGAAAAGGATACCGGCCAGAACCAGACCCAGGCCAATTTCCTTCAACATGAAATACCTTCCCTTCAATCAGCTAGCTGATTACCGGCAAGTTTTTTGGTCAGAGCATTTTTATTATAGCATATATAAAGGGAAGACCGGTCAGGAAATCTATGCCACAGTCCGTATCAAGATTCAGTAGGTAACTTTGTTCTGAAAATATACTCGAAATATACTCGCCTGCCTTTTGCACGCGCTCGCTCCGTTCGCCTCGCAGGCCAAACTACCCAGCACTCACCGGATCCAGGTAACTGCGTAGGGATTAAAGCTGCACATAGTTGGCAATCATTCACACCAAATAACTCTGGTTACAGTGAGTGCTGGGGCGCTTCGTGCAAAACGGCGGCCATTTTATCCTCTCTGTTGGTGGCGCTGAATGCGTCATGGGCGCCCACTTAAATTTTACACGGCCTACGCTTACAGCTTGAGAGGATATGATATACCACTCGTTACACGCCGGCGGCTTCCGGCTTCAAAGCGGCCCTGCGGGGGATCACTTCATAAAGGTGGCGGTCCAGGTGTTTCATGTGCACGTAGATATTTTCTTCATCGAGAGAAATAACGGCTTCAACCCCTACTGACCCTGCCCGGTCTTCAATATAACGCACCATCTCCCGGTAATTACCCCGTATCTGGGCCTCATAAAGGGCAAACTGGCTGTAATAAAATGCTTTTTTTAACTCCTGGTCCCGGTTATCCTTTACTTCCAGGGCAAAGGGTTGGCGACCAAGAACCCCCCGAATTGATTTTTTCAACCTCCGGTAGGTTTCCCCCAGGTCAACCGTATCCTTTAACTGCACGGCAATTTTATAGACCCCGTCCTGTTTCTCGATGGAAAAGGTTTGGACCGCCCTATCGGCCTCCAAAAGCCGGGTCAGGGGCTCCTGATAGTTGTAACGGTTATAAAGCCACTGGACGGCAAAGAAAAATGAAAGGCCAACCAGCAGTGCCGCCAATATAACCGGAATACGCCATCCATGCCACTGCATAATATACTTGATCCCTTCAATGTTTTCAGTTTAAATATAACACGAAGGAAAAGGCCCGTATGTCAGGAAAAATCCGGCTAAAAACCACCCTTTTTCAGCACCGCCCAGCCCCGGTTAAGGTAGTCCAGCCCCGACCAGATGGTAAAGGCGATGGCTATCCACATAGCCAGATTCCCGGGGGTTAAACGGATAACGCTAAAGGGAGAGTCCTGTAAAAGGAGGGCTACAATAGCTACAATTTGGGTAATGGTCTTGAGCTTACCCAGGATGCTGGCTCCCAGAACAGCACCCTCGGCAGCCATCAAAGAGCGCAGTCCCGTAATGGCAAATTCCCGCCCAATAATGATCATGGCCACCCAACCGGGCAAACGGTGCAGTTCGACCAGGGAAATAAGCGCACTGGAAACCAAAAGCTTGTCCGCCAGGGGATCCATTAGCTTGCCCAACCGGGTAACCAGCTGGCGCTTTCTGGCAAGGTAGCCGTCCAAACCATCGGTGCTGGCGGCTAAAATAAAAACGGCAGCAGCGACGTAATCCCCGTAGGGCACCTGGAGGGATACCACAGTTAAAAAAATAGGAATCAAAAAAATCCTGGCCAGGGTTAGACGGTTGGGCAAATTCATGCTAGCTCCCCCATCAAGTCGTACTCACTGGCCCGGGTAATCCTTACCACCACAAAATCACCCGGGCTAAGAGTCACACGGCCGGCTGCAAAGTACACCCGGCCATCTATTTCGGGGGCATCGGCCTCGGTACGGCCAAAATAACGGCTGCCTTTTTTCCCTTCCACCAGAACGTCCACGAGGCTACCCACCAGAGAACGGTTGTGCTCCAGGGATATTTGCTGTTGCAAAGCCATGGCCCTGTGGTAGCGCTCTTCTTTAACTTCTTCCGGCACTTGATCGGTCATGGCAGCAGCCGGTGTACCTTCCTCGGCACAGAATTTAAATACTCCTGCCCTTTCAAAACGCATCTCGCGCATAAAGTCAAGCAGCTGTTGAAAGTCTTCTTCCCTTTCTCCCGGAAAACCAACCATGAAAGTAGTGCGCAGGGTTAACCCGGGAATGACCCGGCGCAGTTTACAGACAAGCTCTCGCAGCCTGGAAGCACTCAGGCCCCGCCCCATGCGGGCCAGCAGTGCCGGACTGGCGTGCTGCAGGGGCAAATCGATATAGCGGCAGATTTTATCGCAAGATGAAAAAACATCGATCAATTCATCGGTAAACCCGTCGGGATGGCCGTAAAGCACGCGGATCCAGCGTATGCCGGATATCCCGTTCAGGGAACGCAACAACGGAGCCAGCATCCGCTCCCCGTAAATATCAAGACCATAGCGGGTAGTATCCTGGGCCACCAGGATAACCTCTTTAACCCCGCAGGAGGCCAGGGCTTCCACCTCTTGCCGGATGGATTCCAGAGTGCGGCTGCGATAAGGACCCCGGATGGAGGGGATGGCGCAGTAAGTACAGCAGTTGCTGCAGCCTTCGGCAATTTTTACATAGGCCGTATGCCCCCCCGTGGTTCTAATCCGGGGCAGGTCGGCATTATAATCAAAACCGGGCTCCCCTACGGCAAAAACCCGCTCGCCGGCCAGAGCCCGCCGGACCACGTCCACCACCCGGTTGACCATTCCGGTACCTAAAACACCGTCGATTTCGGGCATTTCATCCAGCAATTCCCCTGGGTAACGCTGGGCCAGGCAGCCGGTCACCAGGAGCACACGGCAGCGCCCGCTTTTTTTGTACTGTGCCAGGTCCAGGATCTGGTCGATGGATTCTTCTTTGGCGGGGGTAATAAAGCCGCAGGTATTCACGATCAGGACATCCGCCTCTTCGGGACGGGGCGTAATGATAAATCCGGCCGCATCCAGCTGCCCCAACATTAGTTCCGTATCTACCAGGTTTTTCGCACAACCCAGACTGACCATACCAACGCGGTACGACATTTTCTCCATCTCACCAACCCAGGTTCAGTATAACCCAAAAAAAACGGCCCTGTCAAAAAAAGGCGCGGCCCGCGAGGGCCGCCCGGACAAAACCGGGTTATTCGCCCAGCAAGTTTGCTATTCCTTCGTGGATATGGGAGTTGATCTGGGCCATAGTTTTTTGTAAGGAAGGGAAATCCTTGAGGATGTAACCCTCACTCCAACGGGTGATCAGGTACTGTACAAAGGCGAGATAACCCTTTACAGAAGCCACCCGGAAAAGATCACGGTACACGTTGTTGTTTGGCTGCCCCAAACAGTGCTCGCCGGGGCGGTGGGTAATGGCGAAGTTGCCCAATTCCCGCCCTTCCCGGTACCAGGAAAGAATGCCGTCATACAGGCCGACCTCCCGACCGCAGGAGTCACAGATAAAGGATCCCATCACAAGCCCTCCTATCCCTGGGTAGAGGCAGAAAACTCCCGGCTCACCACCTGTCCCCGATCGCCCAGCACACCCAGATCCCGGCCATTTACCCGTACCTTGACCACTCCGGCGTTACCCAGCTTAACCCAGATGTGCTCCCTGGCCTGGAAGGACTTGGATTGATTGGCCGCCACTTCACCGGTAAACATGGTTTTACCATCAACCACTACCCGCATCCAGCATGTTTCGTCGGTAACGTTGAGCACCAGGTGAACCCCTTCCGGCGTACGGTTATCGGTTCCGGTCGAAGCCGGTGTGGGGGAAGAAGCGTCCTGGTTTTGCGTATGATCGGCGTTCCCCGGGGACAACTCACCGTGTGTGCCGGCTGGTTTATCCTGGGACACGACATCATAAGCCGTATCCCGGGTGAGACCAGCGACCCAACCGGCACCCCACAAGAGCAGGACGGCCAGGACCAATCCCGTTACCACATAAACGATGCGGCCAAAGGGCAGGCTCAGCCGCAGTTTTTTCTCAGATCCGGGAAGTGGCTGCGTAACAGGCGGTATCTCCTCCAGAGGTAACATTTCCTCAAACCGGGCCACCAGGGCCTCGGCATTCAGCCCCAAAAACCTGGCGTAATTCCGGAGAAAACCCCGTACATAAACCCGTCCGGGCAGCACATCAAAGGCTTCCTCCTCCAGCGCCTCCAGGTATTTGCGGCGAATCTTCGTTTCTTCTTCAACCTGCTCCAGGGACAACCCCCGGGCCTGGCGGGCTTCCCGCAGCATGTTTCCTATATCCACCGGGTTCACCTCCCTTTACCCGTCCATATTCGGGCAGGCCTGTAATCCACTCCCTAACCCGGTTAACTGCCTCATCCATATCAGCCGTGTTCACACAAAGGTCATAATCTGGGCTGGGCTCACCTGGATATCCGTAGAGAGGATCATAATATTTGGTCAAAAGATAGGAAAAAACCTGGTCAAATTCCCCCCGGGCCAGCAACTGGTTCAGCTCCGCCACCCGGCGTGCTCCCAGATATTTTGCCAGGGCAGTGGTGGCCTCCTGTAAAGCGGGAATGTTTTGTTGTGGGCCACTGGTATACTCCTGGCGAATGCGCCTTACACGATTCTCCAGGGAATCATAGAGCAGTACCCGGTACCCTTTTTCCATAGCCCTGAGCACCACCGCCGGAACCAGCAGATTGCCCAGGCGGCGGCTTTCACATTCAACAACAAATACCCCTTTTTCCTCTGCCGCCATCAAGGCCTGGACAATAAGACCCTCGAACATTTTCTGGCTGGGAGAAGGGGGCAAGCCGATCTTGCCGTAAACCGAGCCCCGGTGCCGGGCCAGGCCTTCCAGGTCTAAAACGGGCAGGCCCTGTTCCGCCAGGCGGCCAAGCAAAATGGTTTTGCCCACCCCCGTCAATCCGTGAATAACCACTGCCTTTAAAGGCAGCTCCTCTACCCCCAGGTAAGAGTTAACAAACCGGCGGTAGGCCTTATAGCCACCCAGGATGCGATATACGGTAAAGCCCATTACATCAAGGATGGCCGCTGCAAAATGGCTGCGCAGCCCTCCCCGCCAGCAAAAAAGGACCACTTGTCGGCTGTGGGCCAGGCGTTCTACAGTCTCGACCCAGCAGGGAAGGCGGGGAGAAACCAGCTCCAAACCCAATTTACGGGCCTCTGCTGGCCCCTTTTCCTTATATACGGTTCCTACCAGCGCCCGCTCCACATTGTCCAGCAGAGGAACATTTACCGCCCCCGGGATGGTTGCCTCTGCAAATTCCCCTTCCGAGCGTACATCCACCACCAGAACATTCGGTAAAGATAGAGCTTCTGCAACGTTAACTTCTTTAACCATAATGCCCCCTGCGTTTTGCACTGACCACTATTATATACTTCCCCGGTAAAAACAAAACACATGTGAAAACGGCCGGTGCACTGGTTCCCGCTCTTTCCAGTGCTTCGCCCGCAGTACCCAGGCTTGATATGCTGGTAAATGTTCTGTGACCTCGCTATGGTGCCGCGTTGCCCACGCTCACTCCAGTGCTCCGCGCTGACAAAATGGTTTTTACCGCAAAAGCTAAAAATTCTCGCCGCAGCGGCATCAGAAAAAGTCTGCACTAACTGAAATAAACCGATGCCGCTGCCATACTCGCTTCGGACCGGACTAGCGGCGCTGCAAATGCGGCATGGCTGTTGTATCTAACCTGTCATCTTTTTGTCGTTTTAGTAAGTTACCTTTTCTAAAGCTACATTTCGGTGCCGCTGGTTTCGCGCCGCAGTCCGGTTACCCTCCCCAGCACTCACTGGCAATGATGTTCTTGTAAAGCTTGCTACGACAAAATTATCAGTCTGGAGCATTTAAGGTTGTTATTCTCGGTGAGTGCTGGGCGGGTGCTGTTACCAGCGCTCCGCAAGTCGTTCGCTTTGGACCCAGCACTCACTAACGTATCAGATCTTCAAAAAACCTGGGGTATCAATTAAGCCTGAAATACCAGGAGCAGAGTCGTATTCTGGTGAGTGCTGGGCGGCACCGTGCCGATAGTAGCGGTTTTACTGAACAATTACCTATGCTGAAATCCACAAAGTGTTTTTCTACACTTAACGCTGGTTTCCTTTCAAACAACGCACTTTTAATTTACCTTTTTTTTGAAAGTCTGCTTGAACTGCTCCAGGGTAATGAGCACAGACCGTGGCTTACTGCCCTCGTAACCTCCCACGATACCCTGCCTTTCCATAATGTCCATTAACCGGGCAGCCCGGGCGTACCCCACCCGGAGGCGCCTTTGCAGCAGGGAAATGGATGCGTGGCCTGTTTCAATAAAAATCTCCACGGCCCGGGGCAACAATTCATCTTCCAGTTCTTTTTCCTGTTCTTCATGGTCTTCTTCATGAACGACCTGCGCTTCAAAGTGGGGGGCAGCCTGTTTCTTCAGGAAAGAAACAAGCGCTTCCACTTCCTGATCGGAGAGATAGGCTCCCTGGACCCGAATGGGTTTGGGCGCCCCCACCGGAAAAAAGAGCATGTCCCCCTTTCCCAGGAGCTTTTCCGCCCCGGCCATGTCCAGGATCGTGCGGGAATCAATTTGGGAAGAAACGGCAAAAGAGATCCGTGAAGGAATATTTGCCTTGATCAGGCCGGTTATGACATCCACTGAAGGGCGCTGGGTGGCCACTACCAGGTGGATACCTGCGGCCCGGGCCATCTGGGCCAGGCGGCACACCGCGTCCTCTACATCGGCCGGCGCTACCATCATTAAATCAGCCAGTTCATCAATGATGATCACAATCAACGGAAGCGGTCCCCGTGCCCCCATACCCGTCTCCTGGCTGCGGCAAAGCTCATTGTAACGAGTAATATCCCTTACTCCGGCCGCGGCAAAGAGCTCATAACGGTGTTCCATTTCTTTAACAGCCCAGCGCAGCGAGGTGGCCGCCTTTCTGGGATCCGTAACCACGGGCGATACCAGGTGGGGGATCCCGTTGTATGTGGACAGCTCCACCATCTTTGGGTCGATAATTAAAAACTTTACTTCGTCGGGTGTAGCCTTAAAAAGAATGCTGGCAATGACGGTATTCAGGCAAACACTTTTCCCGGAGCCGGTTGCTCCGGCAATAAGCAGGTGGGGCATGCGGGCCAGGTCGGTCACTACCGGGTTGCCGGTAATATCCTTGCCCAGGGCCACGGTGAGCCGGGAAGGCGCCTGCTGGAAATCGAGCGTTTCCAGCAGTTCCCTTAAATAGACCATTGAAACTTCCCGGTTGGGCACTTCAATCCCTACGGCCGCTTTGCCAGGAATGGGTGCCTCAATCCGCACATCCGGCGCTGCCATGGACAGGGCAATATCATCGGCCAGGCCGACAATACGGCTAACCTTGATACCCGCCGGCGGCTGAATCTCATACCGGGTAATGGCCGGTCCCCGGGAAACCTGCACCACCCTGGCTTTTACCCCAAAGCTGCTTAGAGTTTCTTCCAGTATACGAATATTTTCGGTAATATCCCTGCTATTCTTGATGCTTTTGGGCCGTGCCGGTTTGGAAAGCAGGCTCAAGGGAGGAAACTGGTAAGGTAAAGAGCCGGATGAAACCTCCTTTTCCCCGGCGGTTTCGCCGGACGGGTAAACGGGAGAAGGAACAATGCGCAAAGCCCGGGTCATACCCGTATTGCCCGCATTACTGTTACCGGGCTTTTCACCGGCCACTTCCGGGCTGGCTGCTTCCCCGGTTGATATCCCCGGCCCGCTTTGATCAATGATCACCGGCCCGGGGTCAGGCTCCTCCACTATCTCTTCCGCTTCCGTAAATAACAAACCTCCAACGCGCTCGTAGAGACTTTTAAGAGCACGCATTAGCCTGGCTAACAATGTACTTAAAGAAACGTTACTGCTTAAAAGCACCCCCATCAAAGTCAAAGTAGCCAGGACAACGTAGGTGCCCGTAAAACCGAAGGAACGCTCCAGAAGGAAATAGCAAACCGCCCCCACCAGGCCACCCCCTTCCCCGGCCAAGCCGGCTTCAAGGGAGTAATCCTGTGGCACCAGCATGTGTAACAGGGTGAGGGCCACCACAAAGAGCAGGGCACCCCCATAGAAACGCCGGCCGGCCGCCCGCCCGTACGCCTTTCCCCGGACCAATCTTAAGCCCCAAAAAGCAAGCAGAAGGGGAAAAAGATATCTTCCCTCTCCGGCTATCCCCCGCAGCACCCGCTCCACCCCCAGGCTGACCAGCCCTACGGTGGGGTTAACCAGACTGATCAGAGCCAAAAGGGACACACAGATTAAACCAATGCCGCTAAGCTCGTACTTTTGCCGGTCTTTTACCGGTCTTACTTTCACCCCAACCAGCCTCCATCCCAATTATACCACATCCAATGGTAAAGCGCTGCACTATATCTATATTTTTCCACAAAGAAATCAGAACAGGGAAAACCGTTGAGCTTACCCGGGTACAACCCATTACCAAAAGTCCTGTTCTTACTTTTTCCCTGCAATGCAAAAAGCCCCCGGATTTTTCCGGGGACTCGCAGTACATTTGTGTGCGACCTTGAAAAATGGTTACCTGCTTGCCATTTGCACCCCCTGTTGGCGCCGGTAAAAACGGCATGAGCGTCTCAGAATTAATTGTTTTTTCCATCCTGAACCTGTACCGTACCGGCAATACAACTCGCGAGGATCTCTGCCGTATGCATCACCCGTATGGGCCGTCTTTCATGGTCTAGTCCGCCACTGATCTGCATCTGGCAACCCGGACAGTCCAGGGCCACCACTTCTGCCCCACTGCCCAGTACGGCCTGCAGCTTGCGGTCCAGGACAGACCTGGAAAGCTCCGGAAACTTGATGGAATAGGACCCCCCAAAACCACAACAGAGAGCAGCGGGAGTCATTTCCACCAGTTCCGCCCCGGCGTCAATCAGCAACTGGCGCGGTTCACCGGTTACCCGCAGGCGGCGCTTCAAGTGGCAGGAGTCGTGGTAAGTAACCTTCTGCTTCAGGGGTATCATGAAAGGAACCAGCTTTTCCCTGTGAGCAAAAACAAAAGAGGAAAAGTCCGTTACTTTTTCCGCCAGCCACCTGGCCCGTTTGCTCCAAACCGGATCATCGGCCAGAAGCTGCGGGTAGAGAAACTTCAGTGCTTCGGCACAGGTCGGGCAGGCGGTAAGCACATACCTGGCATTTATATTCTCAAAGGCGGCGATATTTTGCCGCGCCAGTTCGGTAAAACTGTTAGTCAAACCCACCTGTCTGGCCGGATAACCACAGCAGGTTTGTCCCTCCGGGCAGAGCATTTCAAATCCCAAAGATGCCAAAACTTTAGCTACGGACTCACCAATACCCGGGTAGACAAAATCTACCAGACATCCAGAAAAGAAGGCTACACGGTCAACTACCCTGCCCGGTCGGGGCAGCTTGTCAACCCGCTCCCGGAAAGGAATCTCCGCAATGGCGGGCAGAGAGCGTCCTTCAGTTAAACCGGCTAAAAAGAGGGGTAAGTGACGGATCTTTCCCTCCCGGGTAAAGGGCTTTTGCAACCGGGAGGCAGCCTTTAACAGTTTATGGAAGACCCTCCGGTTGACCAGCACTTTTTCAAAGATCACTCTCTGGACATAGCTCATGCCTTCCTTTTCCACTGTCCGCCGCCTGAGTTCACCAATAAGCCCGGGCAGGTCAATGTTGCCCGAACAGTAATCCCGGCAGCGCTCACAACCCAGGCACAAGTTCTGCACCTGCTGTGCCTTTTGCGGGTCGGTGAAGAAGGCAGTGAGCACGGTCCCAATGCCGCCGGTATAAACATCCCCAAACACCCCCCCGACCAACTGGTAAATGGGGCAAACGTTTAAACAGGCGGCACAACGCACACACTGCAGGGCTTCTCTAAAGACGGGATCACCGGCCATCCGGGTGCGGCCGTTATCCAGAAGAATGATATGCAGTTCCTTTTGCTCGTGGTAGTTGCCGTTGGGGTCCACCGCCGGAACAGCACCGGTAATCATGGTCACGTAGGTAGTAATGTGCTGGGCCGTGGCACTGCGCGGCAGTACTTCCAGTATGGGTACAATATCCGTAAAGCGGGGCACCAGTTTTTCCAGGCCGACGATGATTACATGCACCGGGGGCAAAGTGGTGGTCAGCCGCCCGTTGCCTTCATTGGTGACCATGACGATCGTACCCGTTTCGGCCACGGCAATGTTCGCACCGGAAATGCCCATCCAGGAGGAAAGAAACTTCTTGCGCAGCTCCCTGCGGGCCAGCTTGACCATGGAGGAAATGTCCGGTTCCACCGGCTCTTTAATTTCCCGGCTGAAGATTTCAGCCACTTCGTTCCGGCTCATGTGAATGGCCGGCATGACCATGTGGGAAGGGCGTTGACAGGCAAGCTGGATGATCCACTCACCCAGATCCGTTTCCACGGCCTCTAAACCCTGTTCCTTTAAATATTCGTTTAAATGGATCTCCTCGCTGGCCATGGACTTGGACTTGACGATGGTCTTGATGTCCTTGGACTTGGCCAGCCGGGCAATGTATTCGCGGGCATCCTGGGCGGTAGCCGCCCGGAAAACAGTGGCGCCACGACGGGTAGCCTCCCGGCTAAATTGTATGGCCAGCTCTTCCATGCGTTCCGCCGCTTCCCGCTTGATCCGGGCTACTTCCCGGCGCAGTCCCTCAAAATCCTTATGCCGGTAAGCCTGTTCCCTGGCAATGACATAGTTATCGGCAAACTTTCCCAGGGCGGAACAAACACTTGTATTGGCCAGGGCCTCCCGGGTCGCCTGCCGTAAGGCTGCTTTACTCACCGGCACACCCTCCTTCATCAATGAAGATGACCACCACTCTGCCCGGCCCGTGCACGCCAATGGTTAGCACGCGCTCGATATCTGCCGTACGGCTGGGGCCGGAAATAAAAGCCAGGTAACCGGGAATTTGACCCCGGGCCGCCAGGCTATAAATTGCCTCCATTAAAGTACCCACCAGCCGGCGGGTGGATACCACGGCGAGGTGCGCGGGGGGAAGCATGGATACCAGCCGCTGGTCAATTTCAGTGGCATCCTGAACCAGCGTCCCCGTCTCAGCAATGGCCATTTCAAAGGACGATATGCCCAGGTCTGCCGCTCCGGCCCGCTCCCGGGGATTACCGCCGGTGACTTCCGCTCCGGCCCCGGCTACTGCTGCAGCCAGGTCAAGGGCGGTTACAAGAGGTGATTCGGCCAGGGCAACCTTTCTGGCACCCATCTCCCGGACCAGCTTAACCACCAGTTCCCTGGCCTTAGCCAAATCGGACACCCGGTAGACTTCAGTTCCCAAGGCCCGGGCCCTGGTAACAAATTCCTCGTATAGTTGCTCCAAATTCCGGTTTCTATCCGGCAATAGCTCTTTGTTTAAAGCCACGGGCTGTTCATTCCTTTCCCGGAAGATCCCGGCCGGATCATTCCATCCAGCCGGGATAAAAACCTCCTTGATGTTCTTTTATGCACTCCGGCGACCGTTCAAGGCCTCCAGAGAGCCCTTTTGCCGGGAAGCAACTAATCCCAGCAACAAAATGAACGCTGCTGTCAGCAACAGGATGGTTACCCCGCCGCCGGAAGTCGCGCCGGTTGACGCAGAGGCACCGGCAGCTTTGGCCATGGCCGGCACCATCCAGTCGAACACATAGGCCTGCAGTAATGTAATTACACAGATGATCAGAGTAAAAAAGATACTGTGACCGACGGTAAAACGGAACAGTTCCCCTTCCCGGCCGACCAGACCCGTGGAGGCCGCACCCACGGCAAGGCTCTGGGGGGAGATCATCTTGGCCGCCACCCCGCCACTGCTGTTGGCCGCCACGGTAAGCACCGGGTTAACTCCAATCTGTTCAGCGGTAATCTGTTGCATCTTGCAAAACAGGGCGTTAGATGAAGTATCACTGCCAGTGACGAATACACCCAGCCAGCCCAGGAGGGGGGCCATGAAGGGGAAGAAAGTGCCGGTGACGGTAAAGGCTTTCCCCAGGGTGGGGGTCATGCCGGACCAGTTGGCCACATAAGCAAAGCCCAATACAGAAGCGATGGTCAACAGGGCAAAGCGCAGGTCCTTTAAGGTTTTTGCGAAGACCTCCAGGAACTGGCCGGGGCCTACCCGCAAAATCATGGCGCTGATAATGGCCGCAATCAAAATGGCCGTCCCGCCGGCAGAAAGCCAGTTGAAGTTATAGACCACGGCGAGGGGCTTCCCACCGGCAATGATGGCCTGGTCCAGACCGCTGAACACGATCTTGATGCTGACTTTATCCAGAACCGCCTTGACAGATTTGAGGCCCCAGTCGCTGATCAGCACCGTCAGGACGATAAAGGGCGACCAGGCCTTGAGTACAGCCCCGGCCGAATGCTTTTTCACTTTTAGAGTCACCGGAGGTTCATCGGCAAAACGCCAGACATTTTTCGGGTTCCAAACCCGGAGAAAGAAAACCAGGGCAACGATGGAAACCAGGGAGGACAGGATGTCCGGCAGCATGGGGGTCATGTAGTTGGAAGAGAACCACTGGGCCACGGCAAAAGAAACACCGCTGACCAGGATGGCGGGCATGACTTCCATGGCACCCTTCCACCCGGCCATAATGAAGACCAACCAGAAAGGTACGAAAACCGAAAGGAAGGGCAGCTGGCGGCCGACCATCTGGCTGATGGCCATGGCATCGATGCCGGTTACCGCACCGGCGGTAATGATGGGAATACCGATACCCCCGAAGGCCACCGGGGCGGTGTTGGCAATTAAGCAAATGCCGGCGGCATACAGGGGGTTGAAACCGAGGCCGGCCAGCATAGCCGCCGTAATGGCTACGGGAGTACCAAAGCCGGCCGCCCCCTCCAGGAAGGCACCGAAGGAAAAAGCAATTAAGAGCGCCTGCAGGCGGTGGTCTTCGGTAATGGAAGCAATAGAATCCTTGATGATTTCAAACTGGCCGGTTTTTACCGTCAGGTTGTACAGGAAAACTGCCGTAACCACAATCCAGCCAATGGGGAAAAGGCCCGTCATTACGCCGTAAAGGGCGGTTAAAAACGCCATGTTCCCCGGCATACCATGAACTCCTATGGCCAGTACCAAGGCCAGAGCCAGGGTAATAAGACCGGCAAGATGCCCTTTCATCCGCCATATGGCCAGGGCACAGAACAGGAAGATGATGGGCAGGGCGTCTACCAGGGCCGAAAGACCCAGGTTGCCCAGGGGGTTGATTGCCTGTGTCCACGTCATGGCACCATTCCTCCTTATCAACAAGTACCAAGAAATAAATTAGTCCGAAAACTCCACTAAACTTGATATGGGTTAATTATCAGTCCTTTCTAACTCTCACCACCCTTTCATCATAATATCAATGGTTTGAGCTAGCATAGGATTTGATGGTCAGACCATCAAGATATATAATTCTAGAAGATAATAAATTTTCCTTCTTCGGCAATCTTTTTTTTCTCAAAAATCACGTTTATTTTTAAAAAAATTGCAGTGGTCGAAAATGACTCGCCTCCCCATTACGCCAGGCTGCGGCTTTCCCAGCAACATAAAAGCCAAGAAAAGCGCCGCATGAAAATCAGCATATCTTAATAGTTGGTGGCCTGACCAATTATCTTAATCATTCTATGCAGGCTAATAAAATCCTTCTGGATAACAAAATTTTCGCAAAAAGTCCCCCTAAAAAGGGGGACTTGCTGAATTAAATTTTTTCAAATATAATCAACTTTCATTTTGTCGAAGTTTATGCAGGTTGACCCGTACCAGCTCCACTTCCACTTTCCACAGGTGCTGGTACATCAATTCCCTGGCCCGGGATCTATCCCGCGCGGCCACGGCCAGGTAAATGTCGCGGTGCTCTTCAAATAGCCGCCGGGTGGTGCCGGAAGTGGCGGAAAGCCACAGGGCCCTGGTCACCCGTAAAGTCTGACTGATAGTCTCCTGAACGGTGTTCATCAACCGGCTCAACAAGGGGTTCTGGCTGGCCTGAGCCAGAGTAAGGTGAAAGCGCAAATCCAGTTGCTCGGCTTTCTCTCCTGCGGGGAGATCTTCTTCCATCTCTTCCACCACTGCCTTCAGTTCCTGCAACAGTCCGGAAGTGCATCTTTCGGCAGCCAGGCCGGCGGCCTCCACTTCCAGGGCCTTGCGCACCTCCAGGATATTCTGCAGTTTATCCTTTTCCAGGAGCAAAATAAAGGTCAGGGGTTCAATAACGGCATTCGGCCCGGGCCGCTTGACATAAATCCCCTCTCCATGCCTGATTTCCAGAATACCGGCCAAATTCAGGGCCGAAAGAGCCTCCCTGACCGAGGCCCGGCTCACCTGCAACCGTTCAGAAAGCTCCCTTTCCGTAAGCAATTTGTCACCGGGTGCCAGTTGACCTTCAATGATCAGCTTCTTGATCTGTTCCAAAATGCTTTCAGAAGTGCGTTTAGTTTTTACTGGTTTAAATTCGGCCATTTTTACCCCTACCCCAATTTTTCACCTGATTCCGGCAAGAGCCAGGAATATTACCGCCGCCCCCAGGATCAGGCGGTACCAGATAAAAATGCCGAAACTATGGCGGGTGAGAAAACGTAGAAGAAATTTAATGGAAAGGAACCCCCCCACCGCCGAAACAGCCACGCCAGCTAAAAAAGGGGGGTTCAGGTCGGCGGGAGTTAATTTGGGCAACTGCATCACTCCAGCCCCGAAAATGATAGGTGTAGACATGAGAAAGGAAAAGCGGGCTGCCGCCTCCCGATCCAGGCCGGCCATGCGCCCCACGGCCATGGTGATGCCCGAGCGGGAAACTCCCGGGATGATCGCCAGAGCCTGGGATAGGCCGATCCACAGGCTTTCACCCAGACCAACCTCTTCCAATCGCTTGTAAGCGGGAGCCCGTGTATCAGCCAGATAAAGGATTACCCCCATGACCATGAGCATGATCCCAATTACCAGAGGCTCCCGGAAAATTGTTTCCGCCTGTTTCTCAAACAGGTAACCAATGGCTGCACCGGGAATGGTGGCGGCCACTAAATACCAGAACAAACGGCCTTCGGTGGTACGGCGCCGCAGCAAACCGTCGTGTAATAAAATTAACCAGTCCTGCCAGAAAAAAGCCACCACGGCCACCAGAGTACCCATGTGTAGCGCCACGTCAAAAGTTAATCCCTCATAATGCCAGCCCATTAACCAGGGTACCAGCACCAGGTGGGCGGAACTGGAAATGGGCAAAAACTCTCCCACTCCCTGGACTATTCCCAGGATTACGGCTTCAAACACGCTCAATTCAACCACCCCGTATATTACTGCTTTCAGTCCTCCAACGCTAGCTTTATCATTATAGCATACTGGTAAAATATATGGCCAGACAGTTGTTTAAAAAATTGACGCATTCAATTCCCGGCAAAGGCAGGCCAAAAGCCTTCCCCCACAAAAAAATCAGGGCGGCATCGCCCCCGCCCGGCCGTTCATGAATGCCAGCCCGTCTGGGTACATCTGAATAACTTTACCACAGCACCGGGATAAAGATCGCTTCTGAGATAATCCAGGGGATCGGTACTTAAAAGGCGCACCACCCTGCCTTCTCCGGGTCCGGTGTCCTGAATCAACACAGGCACGCCATCAATGTTTACCTCTCTGGTGGGAGCAGGCTGGATTTCCTCCAGGCCTTCAAAAACTAATTCTAACTGCATGGGAGTATATAAGATCACTGGACCGGCACCCCATTCCGCAATTTCCATTCCTCAATCATTGACTTAAGCTTATTTACCGCCTGCCCTACTCCTCCCACCTCATCGATCAGGCCCTTTTCTACCGCTTCCCGCCCTATGAGAACTGTCCCAATATCCCGGGCCAGTTCCCCCGTGCGAAACATTAGATCGCGAAAAGAGGCTTCACTAATGCGGGAATGCTGGATTACGAAGCGCACCACCCGGTCCTGCATTTTGTCCAGATACTCGTAGGTTTGGGGTACACCTATAACCAGACCATTTAAACGAATGGGATGAATGGTCATGCTGGCTGTTTCAGCAATGAAACTATACTGGGCGGCGACGGCTATCGGCACCCCGATGCTGCCCATGTCGCTACCCCCGTAAAGAGCAAAGGACGGAAACTTTCCGCCCCGTTAAAACGTTGCCAGTACCTTGAGTTCGAACCTTTCCTGCTCCAGTTTTTCTTCCCGCCCCAGGAATTCGGCGAGGTCGACATTATAATGAATTTCAATCTTATCCCGGTACAAAACCACCTTGCTGATGATCTGGGCGAGCATCTGCTTTTTCGTTTCGACCGGGGCCTCCATGAACAGCCTGAACCAATGAGGGGCACGCATGGAAAATTCCATCAACTGGCTTCTCCGATGCTTCTCCACGCGCGCCTGCGACTTTACTTCTTCAAGTTCCTTTTCTAGTGATTCTACTATCCTGCCGTATTCGTTCACTTTCTCAGCCAGCAGTTGCTCCGAATACAAACTGCTGTCCGGATCGGCGAAATAATCATCCAACCGTCTTACCCAGGCATTATAGATTTTCCTGTTTTTGCTTAACTCCTTTTCCAGGGTCTTCACACGATTTGTCGCTTCAGCCAGGTAGTCCACCTGTTTCTGTTCAACATACTGAAAAAGATCTTCACAATTCAATCCGGACAGGAAATTTTCAAGTTCCTGCAGGAATATCCGGTCTATTTTTTTCTGGGAATACGAACCCTGCCCTTCACACAGCTTCTCTCCCCCACCTACCCGGGCGTGGGTAACACACCGGTAAACCCTTTTCTTACAGGGATATACTTTGCCGTTACGTTTGCGCCAGTTATGGCCGGAGCTGATAAAGCCGCGGCCGCAGTAACCGCATACAAGAAAACCGGTCAGGAGTGCACTGCTGGACATGGCGCGGGGATTGGGAGTTCCTCCCTTTTGTGTTTTCGACGTACAATTTTCCTGCATCTTGCGGATCAACCGTTGCCATGTTTCCAGGGGAATAATGGAGTATTCGGGTATCGGCTTCGGGTTTCCATCCTGATCCCGGGGAATGATGAAATTGTTCAGGTCCGTATATCCTTTGATTCGAACCCTGGAAGTGGGAGTGTTTCCCGGTTTCGTCCTGTCATAGGCCGGAAGCCCGCAGATTATTGGGTTCTGCAGCACCTGCCGCACCCGGGTGTCGGTCCACAATCTGCCTTCCCGGGTGCGGTACCCCTGCTCGTTCAACGCAGCGGCTATCCTTTTGCTTCCCAAGCCTTCTTCCAGGTAGAGTCTGCACATTTCCTTAATTACCGCGGCCTCTTCCTGATCCACTTCCAGCGGCAAACCTTTTTTGGACTCGGATAGCCTGAACCCGTATGGAGGGCGGCCACCGGTCCAGCATCCCTGTTTGGCTTTCTGCCGCATAACATGAGACACGCGAATTCTGGTGTTCACACTTTCCGTCTCCGATTGCCACCCTTCGATAAACCGCAGGAGCTTGTCATACTGGTCCTTAAGCTCCAGCTTTTTACCGCCAGGTACATCGGCGACGGCGATGACCTCGACACCGGCACGGTGAAACTGCCATAAGACTATCGGGTACTCCAGGCTTTTGCGTGAGAGGCGGTCGGCCTTAAATACAAGCAGAATCTTAAATTTACCCATTAACGCGTCGGCAAGAACGTTCTGCAGGATGTCTCTGTCGTCTTTGCTGTATTTAAATGCTGATACGCCTTCCTCCGCGTATTCCTTCACAAGTTCCCATTCCGGATGTTGTGCAACAAATTCGCGTATTACGTTTGCCTGAAGCGGTATGCTGTCTTCCTCGTTATTTTTCAACTGCTTGGCGGTCGATACCCTGTATAATGATGCTACCGGAATGGTCATGGAAAGCACCCCTACTTCGTGATTTCCTCCAGAATAAGTTGGGCCGCTTTAGCCTTGAAATTTACCATGCGTTCCCTGGAATCGGGCACGGGTATGAAAACATTTTCCACTTTCATACCCGACACGGGGTCACGCCTTCTTAATTTCATGTGGCCCAGGCCTTCTTCTACAATATATTCTACATCATTTATTAAAACCTTCCCGGGCAATTTTGACATATCCATCGCCTCCTTATCGCATATAAAGCATGTCCAAATAAACGCAAACTATCCGGAAATGACAGGAATTCCCGGCGATATGTCAAGCGGGCGTTTCCGCTGTCGCTGTTTCTACGACCACAAAATCGTGACAGTCTAGCAGGGTGCCACCGAAGCCGCATCGTTCAATGGCCATTTCCGCGTACTCTCGTTTGAGGTCGATATAAATACTGTCCCTATTCAGGGCCATGGCCGCCAGATTCGTGGTTCCCGCTCCACCGAAAGGGTCAAGCACCACACAACGTGCCGAACCGTCGTTATTCGGACAGGAGCAGGTGGGATGCCAGTGTGTGTCCCCGGCCATGCCCGAAAATAGCCCCACGTCCGCCAGCCGGTATTCGCGCGCCCCGCTCTCACGGCGTCCCCGCTCGGAGAGTGCCTTCTCTTTTTCGACCACTCTCTCCCACGGCGCCCCACAGGACGGGCACGCCGCCTGAGAGGTACCCGCGAGTATACACAGTTCGGCAAGCCTCCGGGGAAAAACCGCGTAGTGGGCGCCGGGGAAAGGTTCTGTGGTGATTTCCCACACGGAGCGACGGTTGCGTCCGCGGGTGGTATCCAGCACCCTGAATCCGCTGTGTGGTTTCAGGGGGCCATGGAGATTCCACGATTCTCCAGTCCGTTGCCGGGGCGGGGTCCCGGGAAGGTAACGTTTATCATAGAGATGTGTGACAGCAGGTTCCTTTACGGCTTCCGTATCGTAAAAATACCGCTGCGATTTCGCTAGCAAGAACACGTACTCATGGGTCTTCGTGGGACGATCCTTAACGGATTCCGGCATGCCATTAACTTTGCTCCACACCACGTCCGACCTCAGCCACCACCCGTCTCCCTGCAACGCAAAGGCCACCCGCCAGGGGATGCCGACGAGGTCCTTTTCCTTCAGTCCGCCACTAACCGTGGATTTAAGGAAACCCTCTCGCACTTCATACGCTCGGCGGTTCCACCGGGTGGTCTCTTTCAGGTGCTGTTCGTGCTTACCAGACGAACTGAAGGAGTGGTAGTTGCCCCACGAACCTGCGTAGCTGTCCCCCAGGTTCAACCACAACGTGCCACTCTTCCGCAAAACGCGCCGCACCTCCCGGAAAACAAGCACCAGGTGACCAACGTACATTTCCGGCGTCGGTTCCAATCCGAGCTGGCCTTCCCACGCCGGAACGCGGACGAACGGCAAACCAGGCATTGGCGCGTATTCAATTTCCGGCCAGAGGACCGGCGGAAGGTTGTAATCGCGCATACCCCAGTAGGGCGGAGAAGTCACGACGCAGTGGACGCTATCACCGGGCAAAGAACGCAGAGCGTCCAGGACGTGACCGATCAAAAAGCGATGAAAACTCATTCTTTACCCCCCGAAAACGCAGGTTTTATAAAAAACAACCGGGGTGTCACAAAACCCCGGTTGTTCTCTTCGACGGGAGGGAGTGTCTTCACCGCACCTTTGCCCGTCTATTAATTGCTTCCGCGCTCCGGTAGGCGTGCCGGGCTACGAAGTTTTCGGGGTGGAATTTTGTAATACTCCTGGAAAAGCGACACACCGCTGGTCGCTGTTTCCAGGAGCTGGTTCCTCCTACCAGGGCACCCCGGCCCGCACGGCACTGGATTGGCCTGTTGTTTCCTCTTCTTCCGTTGCCGTTTTGCTGGAGGCGTCAATGTCAGCAACCTTTCCGTCCACTTCTATTTCCGGCAGGCTTATTTCGAAATCCCTGGCGGGTATCACCCGTTCCACCGGCAGCATGCCGCATTGCTTGATTTCCTTTGCTTGAGGTAATTCCGTCCAGCCGACTTTGCGCAGATACAGTGGATATGACCACTGCAAAAGCGCTATACCATACCTGGGATCTATCTGCAGGATTTCGGTAGGAGTCATAAGCGGGCGTGGCATAGCTGTCTGGATTCTCTTTTCAGGCTCGAACCAGTGCTTCACTGGAGTTGTCACGTCCTTGCTTACTTTTTCCGTTTCCACCGCCGCCGTGCCCAGGAGCTGGCTGAACATCCGCGCCAGTTCCATATCGGCGGGAGCAATGCCGGCGAGCATGACCGTGGGGCAGTTACCGATGATTGTTTTCGCGTCTGCTTCACCGTATACGGATTCGAGCTGGCTCGGCGTTTGCAGTATCATTTGTATGTGGATGCCCTTGCTGCGGGCGGTGGAGATGATTTCCGTCAAACCCGGTATCCTGCCCACGTTGGCCATTTCATCCCATATGTTCCGCACATTGACAGGCAACCTTTTGCCGGGGCTCTGGAAGGCCAGTTTATCCAAGCGTTTGAAGAGGAATTTATAGAATATGGAGAGGATTGGTTTTAAATAAACCCCTTCACCGCCCGTCGGAATGAT
Source organism: Desulfofundulus luciae (assembly GCF_030813795.1). Lineage (NCBI taxonomy): Bacteria > Bacillati > Bacillota > Clostridia > Eubacteriales > Peptococcaceae > Desulfofundulus > Desulfofundulus luciae. The sequence goes on from NZ_JAUSUX010000009.1 coordinate 85,634, forward strand.
GAGAAACAGTGCCGTCTTTTTGAACCCCACCTGGCGCAGGTCGATTTCCTGTTGTGACATCATGGCCGCCAGCGGCGCCGTGGTTAAATTCTTCAGTACCGCCGTAAGGTTTGAGACTGCGTATTCGTAGTTCTGCCTCACCACGCCCCGCCAGCGCTCATAGATGAGCGGGCTGATCCTCCCTGCTTTGTAAGCTTCGCGAAATCGGGAGTCCAGCTTTTCTACGGGCCAGGCAGCCAGGGTCATCAAAGAACGAATATGTTGCTGTTCAATGGGGAAATCGCCTTTGAGCAAACCAATCATTGCTTCCGCCAGTTCCATCCCTTTCAGCGCGAAATAGGATGATTCGCTGATAGCGTTTTTTGACAGGGTATCGATCATTTCCGATATTTCAGCGTCATCCAGACATTCAATTACAGGGTTCCAGCGGTGGCTGTGTTGTGGTGTCATGAAGTTTAACACCCAGATGTTTTCGTACCCTTTCTGTTTAAGCCATTCACCAACCGTCTCGAAGATCTCTCCCTTGGGGTCGATGACCACGATGCTTTGTCCTTCCGCGACGGCAGCAATTATGTTTGTTATTACGATGCTGAACGTTTTGCCCGAACCGGTGCCCCCGAAGAATACGGCGTGCTGCGCCGTTTTGGGCATGTCAACCGGTGCTTTTTCAAAGTTGACCCGTACGATTTTTCCGTCCAATTCGCCTATTAAATTGCCGCCGGGAAATTTAATTTTCCCTTTCGGATTTTCATCCGGCATCACCGGCGGGCCGAATTCGCAAAACTTTACCAGGTCGTTCAGGCCGGCCCAGCGAGACAACCCAAGTGCCGGGTCTTTGATCACTTTCAGGCCGTGCACATAATTGGAGTTGTTTTTCATTTTTAAAATCCTGTTCCGAGCGAGCCACCACCAGCAGGCACCACCACCCAGGGCGGCAAAGGCATTCAGTAGAAGCCAAAAACTGCGAACTTCGGGAGCGCTTAGTTTCTCCGACGGGGTAGTCAGCCAGGCCCATGCGGTTTTAAACGGGTGGCTCCAGTACCAGGACACCGATTCGAAAGCATGGGCTGCTGCGGCTTTCTCCGCCGGAGTGGCGAATATTGATTGCCCCTTCAGCCAGGTCCCGAGGCCGTGCAGCCAAGCGGCCGCCGTGCCCAAGGTCCATACATCGAGGAGATAGAGGCCACCAAGGGCCAGCGCTGAGGTTCCAGCCATAATTCCCCCTCTAGCCAATGCGGGCATGTGTTTAAAAGCTGAATAAACCTCCTCCTTCACCCGGGATAACAACCATCTCATAAAAACCACCTCTTTTTCAATTGTCCAAAAAAGAAAAAGGGCCGGATAAATTGGGCCTAAAAAAGAAACAACCCGGATAAACCAGGTATTGTGTGAAGAAACTTACCACTCATTTGTATCTACCCGCTCGCAGGCGTCCTCTATAGCTCTTTTCATCAATTCCCCTTCTTCCGGCGATATAACCCCGGCAAAGCGAAGCAAATCCCTACCGGGCGTTCCTTCGTTAAGAGTATGGAAAGGCAGGCGATTGACCTCCATAAAGATTTCCTGTTGAATTGGCTTAGTGCCTACTTTAACCACCATCCCTGTTAATCTTAACCGGCACGGAAGCCGGTTGCAACCCTGACAAAGGGGCCCCGTTAGTGCGGGCCCTATTAAGAACTAATTTAGCGAAAGATAAATCAATCTTCTGGGGGAGAGTCTTTTATCGTTTTCATGACCAGGGCTTCAATCTGCTGCAGGTATTTCTTCCCGAGTACAAGGTATTCTTGCACTTCCTCTCGTGAAAAATTCTTATCCCTGTAGTCCGCCTCCGCCCTGGCCGTTTGAAGGTGGTGGAGGAATCTCCCAAGCTCTCTCGGCAGAATCCCCCCTTTTACGTAGACACGGTTAACCTCAGCTATGACTGCAGAGTGTTTGGCGGGGATTTTTGCTTCAAAGGCAAGGAGGGCAAGACAAGCCCTGTAGAAAGAATAATAGATTCTGTTTATGGCACCCGGATATTTCTTCCCTTTAAAAGCCCATTCAGCCTCGTCCCAGGCCTCCCAGGCTTTTTCCATTTTCGTGCGTGCAAACTCTTTCTTTAAATCATTATTGTCCATGGAAAATTATCCCCTCTCGAGTAACGTTGCGGTAAAAGGGATCAACTTTAAATGAGGGGGAATCGAATTCTTGAATATCGCACGGCAGAGCTATAACCGGAATGTCTTCTCTCATGCTGATTTCAAAGGCTTCATCTACAATCGTATCGCGGATCTTTTTATCAAGCCTTTCCGTCACCACAAGTACGTCAATATCTGATCCCGGAACGCTGGTTCCCCTTGCCTGGGAGCCGAATAAAATTATTAATTTCACCGGAACATCTTTTTTCCTGAGGGCTTCCGCGTATGATTTAACGATCTCTACAGCTCGTTTATTAATAGACACGAAATTATCACCTGCCGGGGCTTGAACTATAGTCATACAGGATCTTCCAAAGCTCCAAGGTTAAAATACCACATGTATGCATACGAATGCAACCGTACGGTAGTCAAAAAGTAAAATTATCTCATGCTACCCCACTGATGTAAAGTCACTTCCCTGTATAAACACTTGTCACTTCCGGCCTGCCGTGGCCCAGAAGCTCCGCCACCTCCAGTTTTGCCGCCCTTTCCGGAGTTACCCTGTGGAGGCCGTATTTCTCCGGATGCTCCAACCGGTAGGCCAGCTCCTCCCTGGCGTATGCGTGGCGCAATCCGTGAAAGGTAATCGGCCGGTCGGTGATTTCTTCCCGGTGCCGTTCGACGAATTTCTGGATGCTTTTGATGACCCTGTGCGTCTTTTCCCCCGGCGCGACGAAGATCTTCTCCCCCCTGGTCCCCCCGCGCTCTTCCAGGAACCGCTCCAGTTCCACCTTTAACTCCAGGCGCAGCGGCACCCGGCGCACCCGACCCCCTTTCCCTTTGACCTCCAGTTCTCCATCCTTCAGGGCGTCCCGGACGTGGCCCACCGTGAGCCGGGTACACTCGTGGATCCTGAGCCCCGCGTGGCGGGCCAGCTTCATGGCCATCACCACGTCCGCACGGCCCAGTTTTTCGGCTTTCTCCAGCATCCGCCGGTATTCTTCTTCCGTCCAGGCCCTATCTTTGCCGCCAGCCGGGGTCTTTTCGAGCCCCAGCGCCTGGTTATCCGGCAGTTCATTGCGCGAACCGGTGAAGCGATGGAAAAACCGCACCGCCGCCAGGTCGTTTTTCAGCGTCTTTTCGGATATGCCTTCCTGGCGGCGGTATTCCACGTATGCCCGCAGATGTTTTTCACCGATGTTGGCGATCTTCTGCAAACGAAATTTTTCCGAGCAGAACCAGAGGAAGTTCTTCATGCTGTCACGATAGCGAAAGTGGGATTGCTTGGATTTTGAGTGAGCAGTGGCATCGACGGCCTCTCTCCAGATTTTCTCAAATTGTGCCATGAGGTTTTTGTACACGCCTCCTGCCCCTTTTACGCCTGTAGCTGTTTTTGATTTCTTCACAGAACCTTTTGTCATCGAGCCTCGCCTCCAGTTCCAGAAGCACCTTATTCTCGGGCATTTCATACTTTCGCCATGGGATCTGCCGGTGCCACCAGCGAATTACGGAATAATAACGTAGCACAGTCCGTTCACTGCGACCCAATTCTTTAAGGTATTTAGAAAATGCCGCTACATGGCGGGGCTGAATGTTACGAATATCTTCCGGTCCAAAGCGCTCAGCCAGGAAATGCAGAAATTTTATGTATTTCCGGTACCACTCTATGCGCTTCTCGTACGAGCCGCCCCTGGCGTAACGAGCAACTCTATCCACAAACTGCCGACCCAAGCGGTCGAGGATGGGATTTCCGGTATTTTCCCAGGAAACCCGTAGCATTTTATCCCCCCTGATCTAAGTTCTCCTTGGAAGCTTTTTTAGCTTAATTGGAAGGTACTTCCTGCTTTAAAAGAAGACAAAAGTAACCCAGAGGTTTATTTTCCTGAGCTCCCGTCACGTGGGTATATGCCGGAAAAAAACCTTTTGCAAATGCCCCTCGGGCCTTGCGCTGCGCGGCTTTTTTGTCGCGGGCTGCGCCCGTCTCAGTTCCCCCTCCGCTTTCGCTCCGGTGGCCTGAGACGGGCTTCCGCCCGTTTCTGCGCTTCGCGGTGCGGGCTTGCGCCCGGTTGCAGCTTTGCCGTGCGGGCTTATGCCCGTTGCCTGCCGCTCCGCGGTTTGGCCGGCGGGCTGCGCCCGGGTTTGCACCCCCGGGGCCCTTGCCCCGTCCGCTGCGGGGCAACCGCCCCGGGGGTGGTACCTTTTTGTTGTCTGCGTGCTCCCGACGGCCGGCTCTTCTAATGCCCGCCTCGCACGCCGTTATGGGCTTGTTAAGCATTCATTGAGGCCCCGTTACCCCCACTTATGGGGGCGGCAGATGCCGCCAGGGCCCATAGCGTGGACCCCATACTCCATATGAAGTGGTTAGTCAGCGATCAATGCGTCATAACCGGGGGTCCGGTAACGCCGCTAATTTGCGGCGGGGAAGGAGCCGGCCGAAAGCCGGCGTCATACCTCCGTTGGTTGATTAAGGTTGGAGCAGGTGCCGACCCTGCGGGCGGCACCCCTCAACCACGTTCTCGATCCCGGGCATGTGGCAGGCAGACACCGGGATCCATTGCTGGTACCGCCGAACTACGGCCCCCATTTACCCCGGGGAGGAGACGGGAATTCATGTTCCTTCCCGCCTCCCCGCCATCCGGAGCTGATCTACATCTACACTGCTTCCGCAACGCTACTCTTCTTGCAAACGGCCTCCAGCAGGACCATCACTTGCCATCGTTTGTCTCCCCTGACCCGCAGGCAGTCGTTGTCGGAATTGCGGAGCCATTGCTGTACCCACCTGTAGGTCTCACAGCTTGCTACATTTACCGCCCTGCCCAGAATCTCAAGGGCCATCCCGGGTTTTTCATCGATGACGTGGCGCGGTATTACCCTGGCAAGGGCATCCGCGTCCTCCGCCTCGATTGCCCTTGCAGCCCGGCGGGCGTAGTGGTCTTTGAGAGCTTCTTCGAGTTGTATCATTCTCATTGCCACTTATACCTCCCGTATGGTTTTTTCCAGGTCGTGCCGGCCACCCCGTTCTCTTGGTTTCGCCCTAAAATCACATTCAGCGCAGCGGCGAGGGTGGCTGCATCCACCGGGTTCTCGATCCCGATGTACTGCTGCACGTCCGCCGCAGACCACTTGTCGGCATCCAGGCAGCCGCACCGGTTGAAGTTGATAACCGCTATTAAATGACTACCTCCGCCGATACCACCGGACGGCCGGACGGCAATCCACATCTCCGTACCCCGCCCCGTAATCACGTAGTTACCCGGTGCTCTGAGCGGGTGTATTTTTACCGGCCATCTGTTATCATGTAAAGAAGCCTGTACTTCCATCATTCGTAATTTAACCCCCTTAAACTCCCAGGATTATATCCCCTTCCGTTTCCCCGGTTTCTTCACCCCACTGACTGCGCGGGGCCAGCAAGGTACCGTTCCAGTTGTAATCCTTTCCGCACCGTTCGCAGGTGTTGGTGAAACCATCGCAGATGACGCTTTCACCGCAGTCGCACCGCACTTCCACATAGCCCGGAATTCGCCTTTTGATATACCTGACAGGATCCGGCACTTCCATCGTTCCGCAAATGGGGCACTTCCCGGGAGTGGTCCTTTTCCAGTTACCGGCTCCGCATTTGGGGCATATAACCCCGCCACCGATTTGTTCGGTAACATATTCAGCCGGAACCCTTTTGATGACTCTTGACATTCGACCCATCTCCTTTCTTATACCCGGACGACCCGCACTTCCATACCGGCCGCCAGGGCGTCATCAATACCTTTTTTATCGCTCCACACTGCCCGGCTAACCGCCAGGCCGTGCTTTTTCAGTTCCACTTTCAGGGTCAAGTATGCTCGTGCCACTTCCGGTTTGCTTTCCAAATCCCGGTCGAAGGCGATTATGACTTCTTTTGCTTCAAGAGCCAGGATAGCCGGTATAGCCGGCCGCCAGGTGGCGGCGCTTAGTGCGCCCACCACGACGGCGCCCAGGTACTTGCAGGCGATGTCCGCTTTCAACGGGCCTTCGGTGATCCATATCCGCCGGTCTTCGACTTTTGCGGGCCTGGTCACGTGGGCAGGGGTGCCGCAGGAGCAGCCGCCCCGGCTTTTGTGACCGCTGAACAGCTTATATTTCCCGCCCCGGGCGTCGTCCATGCGGCGCTGCAGGGCCTGGATCCGGCCCTTTTCGTCCCGCACCGGGATGAAGTATCCTGGCTGCCGGTCGAAGGTCCAGTAGGTGCCGCCGTACGGCCCCCAGGCCTTGTAAAAGCCGGGGATGCCGGCCAGGTCATGGCCCATTCGGATCAGGCGCCTGCAGACCGACCATGGGGCTTCGGTTTCGGGGACCGACCGGTAGCCGTTCCTCCTGATCTCCCATTCAGTCAGCCCGCGCCGGAGCAGATCCTCTCTGTGGCGCGGGTGAAGATAAAGGAGTCGCAGAAAGTCACGGTACACCCGGTCCCGCACTTCCACCGGAGCGGTTTGCGCCGCGGTTATTGAGTCGTCTTTCATGAGCGCCGGCAGGTTTACCATGCCCGGTTCCAGCCAGTGGAGGTAGGCTACCTGGCCGTTGCTCAGGACCACTTCCTTGAACGAGCCCTCGCGCACCCGCATGCAGCTGGCGATGAAGCTATTGAAACCGCACCAGTCGCCCTTGCCGCAGATGGGGCAGGGGCGCCAGGGTTTCACCGGAATGAATTTTCCCTCGGGGTAACGGTGTTCCGCCTGCACCCCCGATCCCCCCTCTGCTTAAATCAATCCCTTTGTTTTCAGGCTTATAAACTTTCCGTCGCCGATGATGATGTGATCCAGCACCGGGATGCCGACTATTCTCCCGGCCTCGGCCAGGTTTTTTGTGATAGCCATGTCCTCTTTCGAAGGTTGCGGGTCACCGCTCGGGTGATTGTGAACAAGGACTATGTTGTAACTGTTGGCCAGGATTGCCGCCTTAAAGACTTCCCGGGGGTGGACCTGGACGCTGTTCAGCGTGCCCACCGCTACGGTATGGATTGCCGTCGGTTCGTTTTTGGCATTAAGGCATATAACCAGGAAGATCTCCCGGTCGGCGTCTTCCAGAAAGTCACGAACCAGATCGGCCACATCCTCCGGTCCGGTTATTCTGCGGGCTGCGTAAAATATGCCCGCTTCCTTGACAAGTTTCACCGAAACGATATTTATCCGTTTCTTCATGCTCCCGGGGCGGCCGCCGGCGCCGCCCCTTTCACCTCCTCTTCGGGTGATTGGGCGGGCCGGGCCGCCTGAAGTTCTAAATCTCGCAGTCTGCCATCCGCCGTGCCCGGTTCCGGTCTTCCGTCTCCGCCACCAGGCGCAGCAGCCGTATCAACCTTTCGCCACGGGCAATCTCCTCGCGCAGGGAAATCTCCCGCATGGCGGACATTGCCACCAGGTAGGTGGTATCTTCACCTGCGTTTCGTGCCTCCCAGATCCGGTATGTCAAGCCGCACATCCCCTCTCTTCCGGGGTGGCGGCTTCCCAGATCCTTTCCAGCACTTCTTCGACCTCGCAGAGCACTTTCATTACGAGTTTAAGCGCCTGTTTCGACTCGCCGCCGACGCAGGCTTTGATGTACTGCCACCCGTGCCAGGCGTATCCGGAATAGCCGTAGATCTCGCAGAGGGTACAGGCCACTGTCTCGGCAACCACTTCCTGCACCGGATCCTGGCCTCCCACCAGGGGGCGTATGGTGTTATGCACCGCGTGCGCCAACTCGTGGAAATACGTTTTGATGTCGTGAGTGTGCAGGTTGATCCTTTTTAGTCCTGGCTGGAAACTGCCGTAACAGCTGCCGTCTCCAGGGCTGTATCTAACTTTGATCCCCAGCCTTGCCGCCACGTCGAACAGGGGAGGCAACTCGGGAGGCATGTAGTTTATCTCCGGCAGGGGTTCACCCTCCGTATCTTCCAGGCGGAACACCGGGATGAACCGGAAACCCACAATCACAGGGCGTTCTTCTTCCCGCTCCTCGCCCGTTTCGGGGTCCTGTATTTTAACCTTCCTGGTTTTGGTCAGCGGGGCCAGAATGTAGAACGCTTTGGCCCCCTTCTTGACCCGCCTGCCCACCTGTTCCCACTGCCGGAACCCCCTGGCGTCCTCGGTCCCGGCCAGGTACATCAGCAGGCGGTTGCCCAGGCTCCATTTGTCAGACGGCCTTTCATCACCTGCCTGGCGCCGGATCATCGTCCGGGCCACCGCCGGCGGCAGGTTGCCACTTTCGAACATTGACAGCAGCTTTTCAAGCGCTTCGCGCAATATTTCTTCTTTCATGATCCGGGGCGGGGCTTAACCGGCCCGCCCCGTTCCCTCCTTTCAATAAGAACGGTTTGCGGGCCGGTGGCCCGGTCAGTTTACCTTTCCGCCTCTGCGCAATCCGGGCAAAGGAAGCCTGTCAGGTTGCCCCGGCTGTCGTAATCACCGTGGACCAGGCAACCCCCAAAGCGGTCTGGCCTAGCCCATTCCCTGGCCTGGCGCAGGCAGGCTTCGCAGTAGCCCTTTTTAAGTAGCCGCTGCGCGTCGTCGCCCTGCAAATACTCGGTCTTAGCCATTTCCCCTTCCCCCTTCCACCTTCACCGGGATGACTTCCTCACCCCGGCAGAAGTGCACCAGGCGGTCGGTCTCCACTGCTCTTGCGTTCCATACGGCAATGGTGCCGCACGCGTGGCAGGGACCAGCGTCTTCCCAGGGCTGGGGGTGTGGGACTTTATAGAACAGGCGGTCCTTGTGCCACGGGGTGCGGAACAGCACCCCCGGCTTAACCCTCTCAAATTTCATTCTCTCCAGGGCGGACCCTTCCGGCCCGCCCCATTCCCTCCTTTCTGGAAATGGTTTGGGCCGGAAGGCCCAGTTAGCTTACTTTGTATTCTTCGCAATCCATTCATCAATTTTGGCAGCTATAATAACTGCCTCCTCTTCACTCAGGAAACCAAAAAGTTTAAGGGTCATAAGTGCGCTAGACACTCTCTGCCCGTAAGTCTGATCGACCCAGTCTGGTGCCGGGTCGGAGGGAGACCGCCTTTCTGCAAGGGACATTTTATCTTCCCCCTTCCTCTTACGGGGCGGGCGTTACGTCCCGCCCCATTTCTCCTTTCTTGAGAACGGTTTGGGCCGGGAGGCCCGATATCCTTACTCCCGAAAGCTGTCCCGCCAGTCGACCAGCCTGATTTTCAACTCGTCCAGGCTGTCCCGGAAGGGGTAACCGGCGGCCAGTTCCTCAGCCAAGTCTTTCTCCAGCTCCACGAGCCTTTCTATAACTAAGTCCAGCAACTGGTACATCCCTGCTCTGTCCATGTTTTCGGGGCAGGCCCCCGGCGACCCGCCCCCATCTCACCTCCTTGTCTGAAGTGAGTTAGGCGGGCCGGGCCGCCTGAGTGATTAAGTTTTCCTTAATAAAGCAAAAGAGGACGGTCGGAACATGAATGTCCCGTTTTCCGTCCTCTTTCTGGCCTTGACGGCCGTATTCCAATCTTCTTACCTGCGGTATGCTTTGCTCCGATGGACTACCTCGGCAATATGAACCTCCTGGTTTTCAAACCGATACCGGAAGGTCACACGCCAGTCACCCACCCGAAGCCTAAAGCGATTGTCCGCGTATTCCAGCTTAAGAACATCACCTTGGGGTGGAAACATCCGCAGGTTTCTTTCAATCGCCATCTTAATTCTTTCACGTACTTGTCTTTCTAAAGACTTGAGTTGCCGAATAGCCTTGGGGGAAAAGATTATATCATACACCGAGTTCCCTCCAGACATCTTCGGCTTTTATGCCTTTACCGGCATCTATTTCGGCAAACGATTCTTCGATTTCAGCCGCTTCTTCCGGTGAAACCTTTTCAGTTGGCCAGGCCATGGAGTTAAGAATAACCCACAATGCCTGCACCTGTTCATCGCTCAACCGGTCGATAAGGGCCTTGACATACTCCCTCGCAATAGCCATGGTAATCACCCCGAGATCATTATATCTCGGAGAGACCATCTTCACCACTCCTCTTTCATTTATCATCGGCTCTCCCTTACACTCGGCTACCGCAAGGTCACCGCCAGCGTGACGACGATGCCGCCGAATCCCAGCAGCATGGTCATCAGAAGACCGATTGACCAGCGGTAGATGCCGTGCAGTTCTTGTCTTAAACCGTTAATTTCTTGCTTAACGCCACCAAACTCTTCCCGGAATTCGCTCCGCAGGTTGTTCTCCATCCGGTCCATTCTTTCCACCAGGTAGAGAAACCAGTGCGGGGGTAGTTCCGGCGGCTCGGCTGCAGCCGCTGTTTCTTTCATGGTTTCCACGGTTATCACCGCCCCCACCTCCAGTTTAACATTCCGGAGGCTAGCCGGCAATCTCGACGCTTACCGCGAAGAGTTTGTCGTCGCCCATAGGCCGGTACTTAATCTTTGCTTGTTTGCCCGAGGAACCCAGCAGAGCCTGACCGTTACCGTTCTTGGCGCAGATCTTATATTCCGCACCGTCTCCGGTAACCCCAATCGCCCAGATGGTACTTTCACTTTTTCCGGGCTTTACCTCTTTAATGGCAAAAGTATCAACCTTCAGCTCTTCCTGATCTGTGCTATTTCCCCTGCGGGATTCATTTTTGTCTCCTTGTGCCGATTTCTGCTCACCTTTTACCAGCGCCGCCAGCACCGCCTGCGCGTCGTCCGCTCTGCCCGCACCAATGAGCGCAGACAGCAGGTTGATGGTCGCCACAGCGGCCGTCTGGCGGGAGCGCAGCCATTCGAGTTCCCGGTCGGTGTTTGCCAGGTTGTCCCTGACGGCCCGGAGGGCTTCTTCGTCCCCGCCCTGGGAAAGTTTCTTTTTCAGGTCCGTCCTGGCAGCCATTATGTCGCGTATTACCGTCGGTATCTCGTTAACTTCCTTAACCAGCTTGACCAGCATTTCCTTCATGCTTCCGGGCTACGGGCCATCCGGCCCGCGCCCAATCACCTCCTTGAAAATGATGATTGGTTTTGCGGGCCGGCGGCCCTTAATTTCTCTTTACACTCGCATCCCTTACCGTACTGCCGACTCGGAAGGAACGCAGAACAGGTTACCAACGTCGATGGTTTCGCCTTTTCCGTTTCCTTCCGTAAACCTCTTTATTGCCCGTTCCACAAAAACTTCGACATCGAGATCGTAAGTTTCCTCTCCGCAGCGCGGGCAGTAGTAATAGGGGATTCTTTTGAGACAAAGCGCTGCGCCGTCTTTTACCAGCGTTTTTTCTTTAAACCGAAGTTCGGCGTTCTCGTAGTAGCACCCGGCACAAATGCCGAACAACTCAAGCTTCTCCATGATATCGCATCTCCTTTTATTTCCGGGGCGATTTGAGAGTCCGGTGATCGTCTTCCCAGATATCCGGGTCCGGTTCGTAGACTGTATCCAGTATTACGGTTTTCCCGTGAAGCGCCACGACCAGATGGAGGATCCGACCACCGTTCCCACGACCCATAACCACTCTCACGGGGTCCGGATTGCTTCCGTACATTCCCGGCGCATGGCCCTGGATGATCTCTCCGTTATTTATAACGTTATACACTTCTTCCACCGTTATACTTCTTGCTTTGATCCGCTTCCGGCAGTGCCTGGAAAACCGGACACGGGCACGGCGAATGCGGACCATTTCTTCCTGCCATCGTTCTTTGCCGTCATACACTTCCCGGGCTGCCTCCTTTCTTTCGAAATTGAAGCGCCCGGGTTTTTCTCCCGCGGGCGCCCGTTTTCAACGCCCGCAGGGGCTTTTAAAAGCAAAGAAACACCTTAACGTCCAAGCCTGTAACTTTGCTTGCCCGTCAAGGTGTTCCACTTCCCAAATTTTCGTTTTCTCCCGCACGCCTCCCGGCGTGCATGTTCCGGCACCTTACATGTTACTGATACTCCGCCCCAGGCAAGCCAATCGGCTTGCAAACTCTTAACGCCGCAGGCGGGGGCACAGCCTTTCGCGCGGCGCTTAGCCCGTCTCGGTTTCTTTTCACCGCCGCAGGTTGGGCGTTCCTGTTTCCCGGCGGCTAGCCCGGTTCGTGTCGGGGAGGCCACCCCCCACTCTCAACGCCACTTGAAGCTGGGCGGCTTCGGCCTGTGGCGCTTGGGACTGCTCGCTTACAAGGGGTGTCGTGCGGCTGCCTTCGGAAGAGTCCACCTTCCTGCCGCTGCGGTCTTCCGCCGCTCACCCCAGGGGCCGGATACAGCTCCGGCCAGGCAAGGCATCCTGCCGCTCATCGCCTGCAGTCGTGCCGTTTTGCCCGTTTCTTACGGCTGGGTCCCACCGCCCGCGTCTGCTCATCGCCATGACGCCGGGAAAACGGAGTGCGCTGCTCATCGCCGAGGCACCCCATCCTGCGAGTACACCCTGCTCATCGCCGTGGGACTTTTCGCAGGACCTCTCTTGCCAACGTGTCCGCCTGCTCATCGCCGTGACGGCCGTTCCGGAGCTTCCATCCGTACCGGGAGAAGGCATCCCGATAGGCAAGGAGTAAAAAATTTGTGTCTTTCATCTTAACCCAAAACTTAACAAGCTTTTTGGCCTCTGTCAAGTGTTTTTTTGAAAAATTTTATGCCTCAGTTCACCGGGCTCAATTAGCACCTCGTCCGCGGTGTACATTTTTCCTGCCGGTGCCAGGTCTTTTCCCTCCCGTAAAGTCGGGAAGATGCACACATCGGCGTGCGGGAGGGGGTCTTCGCCCCGGCGGGGCGCATCAATTACCCATTTTTCCGCACCCGAAGTGCCTGTGAATTCCATTTCGGCCACGGCGCCGCCCCTACCGTTTCTCACCACCCGCCACTTGAACCCGGGTACCTCTTTTTTCGCCAGGGCGTAGAAAAGCCCAAGAGCCGCCAGGCGGCATGCTTCCTGGGCGTCCTTCGGCGGCCTCGCGTCAGCCGGAAGCCAGAGCCGGAACTGCCCCTTGAATTGCCCTATTTCGGCAAATACGTTGACCCAGCGTGCCATTCCAGCCCACCAGAGGCTGTTAAAAGCCGTACCCGCCGTTTGACGGGAACAACCCAAAGCAGTGGCGGCCGCGCCGGTGGTCAGCGCCTGGGCTTCAGTAAGGCAGGCCAGCAGGTCGAAGGCCCGGCCGGTGAAGTCGATTGATTCGCCGTCCCCCCGTTTGTACTGGGCCGCCCCTATTGAGATCCCCCTCGCGTAGTTAACGTTTTGCTTCCCTGATTCTCCTTTCACGCCGCACCCTCCTTCCCCGTATGCGTTCCGGGTCCAGCACGACCAGGTGCAGTTTCCTTTCCACCTTGTCGAAAGACAAAACCTGAAACGGCAATTGTTCCCCTTCCTCAATCATTTTGTTAAGTGGATAGCCGGCCAGGCCGATCAAGCCCTGGCGGACTTCAACGAACATTTCCCTGCCGCGAATTTTTAAAACTCTGCCGGTCAGGATGGTGCCCCGGCTGAATTCTTCGTTTTCCCAGGGGTCTTTGATTGATACCCGTATATCTTTTTTTTCTTTGTCTATGGCCTGAACCGTAACCCTGATCAATTGCCCCGGCCTGTATATCACGTCCAGGGGAAGCGATCTGGAATAGGCCGCATTTCGATACGGCACTTCAACTATCACGCCGCCGCCGATGTCAAGCCCCACGCCTCTTCTGGATACAAAGCGCACCAGGGCCGGAATTTCTTCGCCTTCGGTGAGGGTGCCCAGCAACTGGTTGATCGCCTCTTCGACCACTTCCCGCCGGGTGCAGGCCACAATGCCGTTTTTCCTGTCGATGCTTTTTATTTTGACGTTCACTTTCTGATTGACGAAAAAGTTCATCGTTCTTTCACTGGGCAGCCCGGTTTCGGATGAGGGCACCACGCCGCGCACTCCGTCCGCGTCTTCAAATTTGAGTTCCCAGTATAATCCGTTCAATGTTTTCGGCCTCACAACGGACGTTACGACCGCGCTTAAGACGCTGTCCCGGTCTTTGGCATCATAGAAAATATCCCATTGATCCAGTTCCGTTATGCTGGTTCCTTCCGGAGCTATCCGCATACATCATCCCCCCTGTCGGTTTTGAACTCGAATTCTATCTTGCCGTCTTCACCCAAAACCAGGATAGCTTCAAATTCCCTGCCGGCTTTGGATTTAAAACCTTTGATGACGCCGGTTTTGCCTTTCCGGAGCAGTTCTTTTGCCTGGCTGACCGTGATCTTTTTGCCGGCGATTTCTTTCCAGATGATGAATTTGCATCCTTCCTTCCAGCCCGCGCAGCCGTAGCCCTTCTTCCCCTCGATGACATCCTTGCCGCAGAGGGGACATTTGCCCAGGGCCTGGCCTGCATGGTCGGCAAATTCGAAGTTGACTTTGCCGTCTTCCCCCAGGGTCAATATGGCGTCGAAACTCTTGCCGGCTTTAGATTTGAAGCCCTTAATTACGCCGGTTCTGCCTTTTTGGAGTAACTCCTGTGCCTGTTTGGCCGTAATCTTCTTTCCGGCGGTTTCCTTCCAGATGGCAAAGTTACATCCATCTCTGTACCCGCTGCAGCCGTAGGATTTGGTATATTCCAGCACGTCACGTCCGCATAGAGGACACCTGCCTATCACCTCCTTCTGATGTACCGCGCCATTTGCTTCCTGTGCTTTTGCCATGGCCACCACCTCCACCGTGAAGTTTTTGAGGCCAACCAGCCACAACCGGGCATCATCCAGCCCCTCCTCTATACGCCGCAGCCCGTCTTCCCATTGAGCGGTCAGTTCCACCGATTTCAGTTTTTCCGGCACCAGGTCTACCAGTGCTTCGCCCCGCGGGGTGGGCACCAGGGTTTTCTTGCGGCGCTCGATGTATCCCCGCTTGATCAGCGTTTCGATGATCGCCGCCCTGGTGGCGGGGGTGCCGATGCCGCCGGCGGCTTTGAGGGTTTCGGCCATTTCCCTGTCGTCCACCAGGCGGCCGGCATTTTCCATGGCCGCCAGAAGCGTGGCTTCGGTGTACCGTTTCGGGGGTTTCGTCTGCTGCTCGACGGCCCCCGCTTTTTCGACAGCGACCGTCTCGCCTTCGGCCAGGGGCGGGAGCGGTTGTGATTCTCCGTCTTCGTCTTTCCCATCCTTTTCCTCCTTTTCTTCCGGCCCGTATACCGCTTTCCAGCCCGGCTCGATCTCGACCCGGCCCCCGGATTTGAAAGTCTCGCCTCCGACTTCGGTGACCACGGCGGTTTCGTCGTAGACTGCCGGGGGGTAAAACATGGCCAGGAACCTCCGGACCACCAGATCATATACCTGCCGTTCCGCGGGGTTGAGGGCCGCCGGGTCCGGAGTCACGTCCGTGGGGATGATGGCGTGGTGGTCCGTGACTCCGGCGTCGTCGATGTGACGTTTGCCCGGCATCATCCCCGGCCTTATACGGCGGACCAGTTCCCCGTATTCCGGGCATTTTTCCAGGGCGGCCAGGCGCTTTTGCAGGGTGTCCCGCGCCAGTGCCTCCGTTAGATGGCGGCTGTCGGTCCTGGGGTAGGTGATCAGTTTGTGCTTCTCGTACAGAGATTGGGCCGTGTCCAGGACCTTCTGGGCCGTCATTCCGTATTTCCGGTTGGCTTCTTTCTGCAGGTCGTTCAGGTTGAAGAGCAGGGGTGGGGCTTCCGTTTTGGTGCGTTTTTCAACCTGTGCCACCCTGCCGGAACCGGCGGCCAGGACGGCCCGTACCAGTTCCTCCGCCCGTGATTTTTCTTTGATGCGGTTCTCGCCACCCCTGAACCACCTGCCCCGGTAGGTGGCCCCGCCGCTTTTCTGGAAGGTGGCCCGGACCTCCCAGTAAGTCTCCGGCTTGAAATCCCGGATTTCCCTTTCCCGCCGCACCACCAAGGCCAGGGTGGGCGTCTGCACCCTGCCAACGGAGAGCAGGGTTTTGTGTTTCACCGAAAACGCCCGGGTGGCGTTGATCCCCACGATCCAGTCGGCTTCGGCCCGGGCCCTGGCCGCCGCTGCCAGGTTGTCCAGTTCGCGGCCGTCACGGAGTTTTTTGAAGGCCTCCCGGATTGCGGAGGGGGTGGCCTCCGAAAGCCACAGGCGTTTGACCGGTTTTCTGCAGCCGCACCACTCGTATATGCGGCGGAAGATCAGTTCTCCCTCCCGCCCCGCGTCACAGGCGTTGATTACTTCCGCCACGTCCGCCGAATTGAGCAGTTGCTTTAGGGTCTTGAGTTGCTTCGTGCTCCCCCCGATCGGATGCAGTTTGAACTCCTCCGGAAGGATGGGAAGCTGCTCAAGAGTCCACTTGACGAGGGCCGGGTCGTATTCGTGCGCGTCGGCCAGCTCCAGGAGGTGGCCCAGAGCCCAGGAGATGACCAGACGGTCGTTCTCCAGGTAGCCGTCTTTTTGCGCGAATTTCCCCAGGGCGGAGGCAATGTCGCGGGCGACGGACGGTTTTTCGGCTATAACCAGCTTGCGCAAAACGCTATTCCCCCTTTTTGCCGATCAGGGCCGCAAGGTCCGGGTTGCTGGTGACCACCGCCTTTTCCACCTCGCTCCAGGCCCTGAACCTGATCACCCTTTCGGCGTTCCATCTCGCGCCTTTCCCGGCGGGCAGCTTCCTGTTGTACGGCCAGTCTTTCAGCCAAAGCGCCGGTACCTTGTTGAGCAGGGCCGCTGCGAGCACCGGATCGTCTTCAAAGACCGCCACGGCCTGCAGTTCTTTCGTGGCCACCTCCATCTTCCCCTGCCTGTCCAGGCCGCACAGCACCTGGTCCGCAGGGAAACCGTGTTTCTGCAGCCAGCGCACGGTGAGAAAAAGGGCGTCCCCGGGGCGGGAGCTGATGTAGGCGATGCGGTAGCCGAGGTCCGCCAGGGTCTTCAGCGTCTCGGCTGCGCGGGGGAACGGCTCTGCCCGTTGCAAAAGTTTCAGGCCTTCCTGGGTACTAAAAAACCCCGGCGGTAGCGGCGCCGGGTATTTGTTCAGCGGCACGCCGAACCTGCGCACCAGCTCCAGGTTTGTATTTGCCACGGTGTTGTCCACGTCTACCGCTATCCACATGTGTCTTCATCCTTTCTTCCAGGTGGGCCAGGACCCGCCGGGGGTCCACGCCCGCCAGCTCGAATATACCATGCTCGTAGCCGTCCTCCAGTGCCGCTTTCTGAATGAATTTCCGGGCGTCGGCTTTGATACGCCTGGCGGAATAGTCGCGGTCGTTCAACCTGATCGGGTTAACCGCGTCTTTCACAGCCTGTAGCACGACTGCCCGCGCCAGGCGAACGTATGCGGGTTCGAACATGAAAACCACCTCGCTCAAAGGTTCATGAATGCTTCCACATCAAACTCCAGGGTCTTTTGGAGAACTTTCCGGGTGCTGGTACACGCTCCACCGGTGAGTTTTTGCGCAATCCCGGCCAGTTGGCGCTCTATCTCCGACAGCCGCTCCTCAAGACGGATGGCCGTGTCGATAAGTTCCCTCGCCCTGGCCGCCCGCTGGCCGGGAGGGTAATGGAACAGCGGGTGGTCAGCCGGCAGCCGCAATTCCAGCCGCTTATACTTTGTCTTATTCCTCGCCACGACGAACCACTCCTGTAAGAGTACCGGTACCTTCTTTTCCAGGTGTCATGCGGCTTCAAACCCCTTTTTCCCGCTCCGGTTCCGGCACTTAATGACCGCGACGATCAGCGCCACAAAGGAGTACCGGTACCTGAAGCGAAAAATTGCCCTCAAAGCCGGATTTTACGCACCTTTGGGAGTTCCGGTTACAACCCTCAAAAATCCTTCCGCGTTGGCCCACTGCGGGTCCGGCAGGATCTCGGCCGCCGGGAACATATCCGTCAGCTCCGGTAGCGCTTTCGCCCCACCGCCGGCCAGGTAGAACTTCGCCACGAAGTCCCCTTTTTGCCCCAGGGCCGCAAGCACGCGGTCGGCTATGGCCAGGGCGGTATTGACGCGGGCCGCCTTCACCGCTGCCGTCAGGTCCAGCTCTCTGCCCCGGAACGTTACCCTGCCCTGAGCGGCTACGGCTGCTGCCACGCTCATGTCCAGAGGAGCCCCTGTCGTGGACCCGAAGGCGGCTGCTACAGCTTCATACATCTGGAAGACGCCGTACTCAACAGAACCGCCACCTTCGGGGCCGACTCTTCCACCGGCCACCCTGGCCAGCACGTAGTCCGTGGTTTTGTAGCCTACGTCTACGAGGCACACCAGACTGTTATCCGGCAGGTCGGAAGCCGTCAGCAACGCTCCGGCCCCCTGGGGATATACCACCACCTTCCCGAAGGAGACCCGGGCGAGGGGACCGTCGTCTACAGACACCTTCGCATGCAGGGCCTCCAGATGCCTGCGGAGTTCGTCCCTTTGCAGGCGGTAGTAGGCCACGGGAAGCCCTACCACCAGGGTAGCTCCCTCCCGGGCCTCCAGGAGCCGGGCGGCTGCCAGTACGAGGATGTCGTGGTTGGGATGTTTGTATTTCTCACGGTCCAGGGTAAACGTTGCCCCCTGGCCTTCCCGCAGGGCCAGTTCGCCCACGAAATACTTTTTGGTATCGCTGGTATTGCCGTTCAATCTGCGAATTTGAACCACGTGGCCGGAGCAGTTACGGGACAGTTCAGCCAGCGGCAGTTCGCGGTGCGGGGCCACCACGGAAGGTATAAGCACCCGTTGGTCTGGAGACACGGCCTTGGTATGGCTGTAACCCACGTCGATAGCTATCATAAAACCAGCTCCTTTCGGTAAATGGTCACAAAAAAAGCGCGTTAAACGCGCTATTTCTCAAAGCACCCGTTTTACCACACCGATAACACTAGTATAAAACACTAGTATTATCTATTTACCAACTGCCTTCCCCACCGCCACCTTACTTATGCCCGCCAGCACTCGGACCACCTCCCCCGAAAACCCCTGTTTTTCCAGTTCCGCCAGGGCTTCAGATTTCGTAAAGCTCCTGTCCCTGTATGGCCGGTGTTCCAAAAGTGCCGTGAAGACTTCCACTGCAGCAACTATCACCGACAGGGGGTGTGTCTCCCCGTTTCTCAGCCCGTTCGGATAACCGGAGCCGTCCGGCCTCTCATGATGTTCCCTGACCACACGACACACCGGATCCGGCACGTCAGGCCAGTATTCCCGCAGGTAATATTCCCCTGCTATAGGATGGGCGTTAACCAGCTTCCGGTCATCGTCGCTCAAACAGGCTTTACTTACCAGCGCTGAAGGCCAGGTAATCTTGCCGCAGTCATGGAAGAAAGCCGCCTGGGTAAGCCATTCTAGCTCTTTTTCCTGCAGTCCTAGTGCACGGCCTACAGCTTCGGCGCACACCGCCGTGGCGATGGCGTGATAATACAGCGTCTCGTGCCAGGCCAGCATCTGCATGGCCAGCCTGTTCGGCCCCTGGTACTTCAACATCTCGGCCAGCCACCCGGGCAAGCCCGGGCGATGAAGAATGAGTGCGCGCACTTACGAGACCACCTTTCTTCAGGTTCTTTAAAGAAGAGAGAAAGCCGGGCACCCCCGGAAAAAGGGGTACCCGGCCTCATGCTCTTTTCCTGGCCCTGTTTTTACTGTTCCACGCAGCCGCGCAAGATGCATTACAGAACAGCCGGTCCGCTTTCACGGCGGAAAACTCTACGCCGCAATTAAGGCATCTGAACTGCCTCAAGGGTCTTTGTCTATCCGGCGGCACGAAACTGCCGTACAGGTATTCCCGGAAAGAGTGGATGAAGGCGCCCACGTCTACCGGCCCGTACTTACTGGCCTGGACGAGGCACCGGAAGAAAAGCTCAGCTAACTGCCGCTCGCGCTCGGTCAGGACATGCTCCACAGATATCACCACACATTTACCTTTTCCCATTCCCGAACAAACCCAGCAAAGCATCGAACTGCACACCCGGCCCCGCCATTCTCCCGGCCGTATTGCGGTCCACTTCCCCGCACAGAACCAACCTGCACAGCGCTCCCAACCGTACCTGGGGGTCGGGATCGTCCACCAAAAAGAGCGCCAGGTCCCCCGGACACTCCGGGTGGCGCACCGCGTGCCAGCGCATCTTCGGGTTTTCGGAGATGCGCCAAGGAAGCGAGTTTTTGCAGAACAGCGCCGTCCGATTCCATCAGCTTGTGTCCCTCCCCTGCAGTACTACGAACCAATCTTCATAAATGCTCCCTTGTGTCACAACCACTCCTTCAGCGTAAGGTGGCGCGTTCAATTGCGCCGCTCCTGCCGCCCCGTTACCGGAAAGTTGCATCCGCACCACCGTCCCGCTCGGGCAAACCGCCAGACTCGGGTCCGTCCAGAACTCCACGGCCCACCTGTTCACGGCGTTGCCGGACGGGTACATGGGGTTGCTCATCCCGTCCGGCAGTTTCGCCGGAATATTCACCGTAGCCGTCTTGTTTCCCTGAGGCCCGGTGTAGGGGAACGCCCAGGACACCGAGTTCAGCGGTCCTACGGAATCAACCAGAAGCACCACCTTCGCCCCGGCCTTGACTTTCGGGAGCTGGTTTGCCGTCATCCCCTGGGTAATGACGAAGTGTGTCGCCGGATTCTTCGGATCCGGTGAAACCTGACCTGCCGGCGGGCTGACGATCTGGGCCACCCTGGGCCGCTCGAAAGCATTCACGCAGAAATCCGCCCAGTTCGACCAGGGCGATTCAACCCCGGCCTGGTCCCATACTTTGATACGGTATTTGAACAAATAAGCTCCCGAAGCCCATAGCGGCCCGGGCACGTCCGGTGCCGTGCTTGTAGGTACGGTGTACTGGTTGCTACTGCTCGCCACCTTACCGCTGTCCAGCACCAGGGCCATGTCCGAAGCCCGGAATATCTGGACCTGGTATGCACTCTGGCTGTCCCCGGGGTCGGGGTCAGAGAATGTCCACGAAAGGGTAGGTGTCGTCGTGGTAAAGCACGTGCCGTAGCTCTGCGGTACTGGCGGGTTCGGCGCGCTGTCCGTGTCCAGTCTTACAGCCACGCCCCCGCGCGGGTTCGTCGCTATTTTCGGGGTAACGTTGGTGTCGGAAGTGACCAGCTCCGCCTTCCACTTCACCGCCCTGCCGGGACTGACCAAAACCCAGAGCTGTTTGTTGTCCACCGAAGGCAGGGCATCGTTTGCCGTGCCTATCTGGTTCCACGTGTTCCCGTTATCCGGAGACACTTCCAGCACCGTGCCCGAAGCCGTACCCCGAACACGCCACCGCTTGACCCAGTTGGTACCGTCCGCCGTGACGGACCAGGTTACCGAAGTGTTGTTCGGCAGCTCGTGGGCGGCTCTCACCCTAACGTGAGTCACGTTGTAGCCGGGGTCAAAGGCTTTCGAAACGGCCACCGCCGGGGAACGGTAGCCCGCGTTCTGCAAAATATCGGAGACTGTAACGGAAAGGGACGAGTTGTACACCAGCGAAGAGCCGTTCCACTGGTAGTATTTGACCTGGTTGCCGTCAACAATTATCCGGTCGTAAGAGCCCGGCCTTATGGCCACGGCGCGGGGGTTCGTCAGGCCCGAAGTGACCGAGAGGGCCGCGTTGTACCGGAGGGTCGTACCGTCGAAGGAATAGTGCTTCACCTGGGTGCCGTCTACTATTGCCACGTCGTACCCGTTCTGCGGATCAGCCACCGCGAAAGCCACCGGATTGATTAGCCCGGTCACAGTCAGGGCAGGATTCTCCACCATGCCCGAACCGCTGAAGCTGAACCAGCGCACCCTGTTCGGCTCCAGCACCACCGTATCGTATCCCCCGGAGGCCAGTGCTACGTCAATGGGGTTGCTCAGGGCCACAGAAGGCTCCAGCACGGTGTTCCTGGCCATGTTCGAGCCGGTGAAGCTGAAGTGCTGGACCTGGGCCCCCACCAGGGCGGCCACCTCTGACTGGCCCGCCGCACCCACGGCCAGCACACCAGTCAGCCCCGCCACAGAAAGGGCAGGATTGTAGGCCATGCCGGAGCCGGTGAAGGAGTAGTGCTTCAGGCCGGTTGAATCGGCCACCAGCACGTCCGGGTAGATGCCCCTGGCCGCCACCGCCAGAGGGTTGCTCACCCCGGAAACGTTGAGTACGGTGTTCTCCCGCATCTGGGTGCCGTCGAAGGAATAGTGCTTCACCCCGGAGGTGGTGAGCACCACGTAGTCATACTCCCCCGACTCCCAGAATCCCACCAGGTCGGGTACGGGCTTCGGGGGTAGCTTTATCTCCCGGTTCGCCGTGTCCACCGTGGCTGACGTAGAGGACGTGTCTATGGTACCCGGGGTGTCGGTCGGGCTTATCGTATAGTCCGTGGCTGCCGGGGAAGGGCGGGGAAAGAGGGCCAGGGCTAGGGCCAGCAAGCTAACAATAGCAAAAAACAGGTATTTGAAGTTTTTCATGTTGGACGAACTTCCTTTGTATTCTTAGTAGTAGGCATTTCACTGTTCTAAGCGAATTAAGTAATTATCCTGCTCTGCGAACAAAACCGAAGACTATAGTTGCAACCAAGGAAAATACCACACCTCCAAACAAAAAAGTAATTCCGAAAGTAATTAGTAGACCTACCGGACACTTGTAAGGTTCCAAAGGATAACATTTTGTGTTGATTGTCAATAGAATTGACCCACTTTGTGCAAATAAAATTGACCCACTGGAGAACAAAAATAACCAGCATTGATCCCCCTGATGAGACGA